>DAIMYK010000017.1:0-13926 GCA_036734525.1 Sediminibacterium sp.
GGTTCCAGGAGTTCCACGCCATTGAAGATGCGTTGGGGTTGAAGTTTGCGAAGGCTCACGTGAAAATATTGAAGTGCAAAGGTAGCGGGTTAAGAACAAGTGATGGCCTGCCGATTCTGTCAGTTCTGGGGATGGCGGAGGATAGTTTTAAAAAACTGTTCAATTTTTTTATTGATTATCAATATTTTACAAAGGCGCGATGAAAAAAATGTTCCTTTTTATTGGAAAAAACGGTCAACTCTGCCTACCTTTGCACTCCCTAAAAAAGGGTTTTTCGTCGGTGGGATAGCGCCGGCATCACATAAAACAAATTAACATGAGTAAACTTCATTTCACCACCAAGCATGCGAACGCGGCTACTGTACAACACGGCTGGTATGTTGTTGACGGTACTAATCAAACCGTTGGACGTATTGCATCACGCATTGCCGCAGTTCTCAGAGGGAAGAACAAGGCGTATTATACACCCCACGTTGATTGTGGCGATTATGTAATTGTAATCAATGCAGACAAAGTTGTATTTACCGGCAATAAATTAGAAGACAAACAATACATTAATTTCTCCGGCTACCCCGGTGGAAAGAAGGAAGAAGCTGCCGGCGACCTGCTCAAGCGCAGACCGGAGGTGGTGATGGAGCGTGCTGTAAAAGGTATGTTGCCTAAAAATCGCCTGGGTCGTAAGATGATTAAAAAATTATTTGTGTATGCAGGCGCGAATCATCCGCATGCTGCTCAGCAACCCAAGCCACTCAACTTTTAAATCAAAATAATTGCAGGGTAAATCCTGACTAACAATCACCGGCAACCGCCAAACTGTTGCCTGAAAAAGAAAATCAACATGGAAAAACAAAAAAATGCAGTGGGTCGCCGAAAAGAGGCAGTAACCCGTGTATTCGTTACCAAGGGTGATGGTAAGATTACTGTCAACGATAAGGACTATAAGGTTTATTTCCCTCTGGTATACTTGCAAAATCAGATCGAAGCACCTTTGAAAACTACCGAAATGCTCGGTAAACTTGACATCATCATCAATGCTCAGGGTGGTGGATTGAAGGGGCAAGCAGAGGCGGCCAAATTGGGTATAGCCCGTGCTTTGCTCGAGGTGAATGCTGAATTGCGTCCTGCTTTGAAGTTAGCAGGTCAGCTGAAGCGTGATCCCAGAAGCGTTGAACGCAAGAAATTCGGTCATAAAAAAGCCAGAAGAAGCTACCAGTTCAGCAAACGTTAATCATTGGTTTGCTGTCATCTGTTGTGTTCCGGTTTCCTGCCGGAATTGCTTCGGGTCAGTCAACTGAAATACATCAACTACAAAATCAGTCATAATGGAAAATAACACCTCATTACAGCAGCAACTTTTGGAAGCCGGCGTGCACTTCGGTCACTTGAAAAAGAAATGGAATCCAAAAATGTTGCCTTACATTTTTGCAGAAAAAAAAGGAATTCACATCATCGATCTGAATAAGACCGTTGATCATCTGCAGGAGGCTGCTGCTGCTGTGAAGCAGATCGCCAAGAGTGGAAAGAAAATCATGTTTGTTGCCACTAAGAAGCAGGCGAAGGAAATCGTAAGTGAATGTGCCAAGCGTGTAAACATGCCTTTTGCAACTGAGCGTTGGTTGGGTGGAATGCTCACCAACTTCAATACAGTTCGTAAGAGTGTGAAGAAAATGCAGAGCATTGATAAGATGCTGGCAGACGGAAGTGCTGATAGCCTTACCAAGAAAGAGCGTCTCACCCTGAGCCGCGACCGCGATAAGATGGATAAAGTGTTGGGTGGTATTGCACAATTGGGTAGACTTCCTGCAGCACTCTTTTTGGTAGATATTGGTCATGAGCACATTGCTTTGGCGGAAGCCAAGCGCCTGGGTATTTCAACCATCGGTATGGTGGATACCAATTCTGATCCAAATAAAGTGGATTTTGCCATTCCTGCCAATGATGATGCTACTAAATCAATTGCCATCATTACTAACTACATCACTGCAGCCATTGCAGAAGGTTTAGCAGAGCGCCAGGCTTCTAAAGAAGAGGAAGAAGGCGAAGAGACTTCCAATGAAAACGAGGCACGTGCCCGCAGACTTGAGGCCGAAGCCCAATCTGAAGCTGCCCGTGGTGGAAGAGGTCGTGGTGTAGCTGCAGCAGCCGGTGCTCCGAAGAGGAGAATTGCCGGAGGTGCCAGCCGTCGCCCTTCAGGTGGTGGATCTCGTTAATACATAATTGATGAATAAAACCGGGCGTTATCCTGCCCGGTTATTTTTCTTATTCAAAGAATTGATTCTAAAAAAAGTTTATACCTATGTCAACAGCAACTATAACAGCAGCAGATATTAATAAATTACGTCAAACTACCGGTGCAGGTATGATGGATTGCCGCAAGGCCCTTACCGAAACCAATGGAGATTTTGAGGCAGCCATCGATTGGTTGCGCAAGCAGGGACAAAAAGTAGCCGCCAAGCGCAGTGACCGTGAAGCAAAAGAAGGTGTTGTGATTGCATTGACCGCTCCCGGTAACCAAACCGGCTGGGTGGTATGCATCAGCTGCGAAACAGATTTCGTTTCCAAGAATGCCGACTTTGTTGCGTTTGCGCGTCAGATTGCTGAGGCAGCTGCAGCCAACAATGTAAAATCTGCAGAGGAACTGAACGAAGTGGTAATCAACGGAGCCAAAGTGGCCGATATGATCAACGATAAATTGGCTGCAATAGGAGAGAAAATAGGGGTATCCCGTTTTGAGCGTGTCGATGCTCCTTATGTTGCTTCTTATATTCATGGAGCTAACCGCATGGGTGTTCTGGTAGGTCTTTCCGCTGCAGCAGAAGATGCCGGAAAAGATGTAGCGATGCAAATTGCTGCGATGAATCCTCTGGCAGTAGATGCAGACAGTGTTTCTCCGGAGACAATTGAAAGAGAAAGAGCCATTGTATTGGAAACAATGAAGTCGGATCCTAAAATGGCAGGTAAGCCGGAAGAAATGATTGCTAAAATTGCAGAAGGTAAACTGAATGCTTTCTTCAAGGAGCAAACATTATTGGCACAGCCTTTTGTGAAAGATGGTTCAATGAGTGTTGCCGACTACCTGAAAAAAGCCGGTACAGATTTGAAAGTAACTACTTTCAAGCGTGTAGCCCTGGGATAATTATTGTGTACAGTCTTCTATTAAAAGATATCTACCGTCCGCTTGCGGACGGTTTTTTTTGGCATAAAATGGTAACTTCAAACCAAAGAAACATCTGTTATGCAATCAAAAGAAGCCGCTATTTCAGTAGAACAGTATTGTAAAAGTTTTCCAACCGAAGTGAAGCGAAGATTACTTGCATTGCGAAAGTTAGTAAGGGAGTTGGCTCCTGATGCTACAGAAAAAATCAGCTACCGGATGCCTGGATATTTTTTACATGGCCGACTCGTTTATTTTGCGGCACATAAAAGTCACATTGGGTTGTATCCGATGGCTTCCGGAATAGAAAAAATGGCTTCCCAATTGAAGGGGTATAAGCATGCCATGGGTTCTGTTCAGTTCCCGAACGATCAGCACTTTCCGCTTCCTCTCATCCGCCAGATCATAGAATTCAGGGTAAGGGAGAACCGACAGAAGGCAACTAAAAAGAAAGCAACTTCCTGAATCTGCTGCCTGATTATAACTTGTTTATCAACAGCAGAGGAGAATATGCCAAAAAATAAGGTTATTTGTAGTTGAAAACTTAACCCTGCCATGTTACCCAAGTACAAAAGAATTCTGCTTAAGTTATCCGGTGAAGCCCTGTTGGGTGATCAGATGAATGGAGACCCATTCAATCCGAAAATTATTGAGCAATACGCCAAAGACATTAAGGAGGTGACCGAACTGGGCGTACAGGTAGCGATTGTTATTGGAGGCGGGAATATTTACAGAGGCATGAATGAAGCAGATAGCGGTATAGAACGCGCCCACGGCGATTATATGGGTATGCTGGCTACGGTTATCAATGCCATGGCCATGCAAGCGATGCTGGAAAAGATTGGTGTTTACACCCGTTTGCAAAGTGCCATCAATATGGAACAAGTGGCAGAACCTTACATACGGAGGAAGGCGTTGCGTCACCTCGAGAAGGGGCGGGTTGTTATTTTTGGTGCCGGTACCGGAAACCCCTATTTCACTACTGATACTGCAGGCTCACTGAGAGCCATTGAGATGAAGGCAGATGTGATTTTGAAAGGTACCCGTGTAGATGGCATCTATACTGCTGATCCTGAAAAAGATCCTACCGCCACCAAATTTGATACCATCAGTTTTGAACAATGCATTCAAAAAAATCTAAAGGTGATGGATATGACAGCCTTCACGCTGTGCATGGAAAACAAGTTACCAATCATTGTTTTTGACATGAATAGTCCGGGAAACCTACTCAAAGTGGTGGCAGGAAGTAATGTGGGAACTTTGGTGAATTGATTCACCCATTCATGTAATAAACTTTCAAAAAGTAGATAGCAGGGTTAATTTAGTGGATATGAGAAAAGTAATCGCATTCATAGGTTGTCTGGTTCTTGTCCATTCTTCAATGGCTCAACAGCGACTTACCTTACCCGATGCGATCAATATGGCCTTGCAGAAAAGTCTGGATATCCAGCTGGCCAAAAATAATCTGACCATCAGTGAAATATCTGATGATGCTGGATTTGCGGGTGGCTTGCCGGCTATTAATGCTACTGTGAATGACAACGAACAGATTGTTAGTATTAACCAGGAGTTTTCCGACCCAAGCAGAAATGCAAAGCGTCCCGGTGTTGGTTCCAATAACCTTTTTGCAGGTATTACTGCCACTATGATTCTTTATAATGGCAGCAGAATTGTTTCCACCCGCAAAAGACTGGAAGAAATCAAAGGGCTCAACCAACAACTCTTGTTGGTACAGATACAAAATACCATTGCTGCCGTAACTACGGCTTATTACGATGTTGTTCGTCAACAAGAGTTAGTAAAAACCATTCATCAGTCCATTACAGCATCCCGCAAGCGCCTGGAAATTTTACAGGTACGCAAAGAAGCCGGCTTGGCCAATCAGGCAGATATTTTACAGGCGGAGATTGATCTGAATGGGTTGGAGCAAACTTTGCAAAACCAGCAACTGGTAATTGATCAGACAAAAACCAATTTATTGAATTTGATCTGGATGCAACCGGCGGATGCAGCCGTAGTTATTCGAGATACAATTGTTGTAGATAGAAATATTCGTTTGGACAGCATTCGTCGTTACATGACCGGTAATCCTTCTGTTCAGGCAGCTTCTCAGCAAATCAAGATCAATGAATGGCTGGAAAAAGAAACGGCGGCACTCCGGCATCCTACACTGCGTGCCAATACAGGGTATAACTTCAGCAGCATCAAAAGTGCTGCGGGTTTTGCCTTATTGAACCAGAGTTTCGGTCCGTTTTTCGGCCTCAACCTGGGTATACCCCTGTACAATGGTGGAGTGAATAAAAAGCAACAACAAATCGCTTCCATCAATACACGCAATGCGAAATTACAATATGACAATGCCATTTTTGATCTTGAAACAGGAGTTGTAAGAACATATCAGGCTTATCAAAGTAATCTTCAGCAATACCAGAACCAGGTAAAAAATTTCCGGCTCTCTGCAGAACTGCTGGATTTGGTATTGGCTCGTTTTTCTCTCGGACAATCTACGATTGTCGATGTGAGGCAGGCACAGGCAAGTTTTGAGACGGAAGGGTTTCGGCTGGTTAATCTCAGTTATGCAGCAAAAGTTGCTGAAATAGAACTCAACCGGATTGCCGGCAAATTGATTCCTTAAGTCCCGCCAACATTGTTTTATCTTGCCGTGCAAATGATGCGTATGCAAGCAAGTTTTTCTCCTTCTATTACATCCAGGTTACCACAGGTGGGAACTACCATTTTCACAGTAATGAGTCAGTTGGCCCGGGAGTATGATGCTGTTAATTTGGGACAAGGGTTTCCTGATTTCCCGATGAGTGAAGAATTAACAGACCTGGTGAATAAGGCCATGCGGGATGGACATAATCAATATACCCACATGAACGGTTTTCCGCTGTTGCGGGAACGCATTGCTGAAAAAGTTAAGAATTGTTATGGATATGCTCCCGATGCTGAACAAGAAATAACAATAACGCCCGGCGGAACATACGCTATTTATACCGCACTTACAGCAGCCCTTCAGCCGGGTGATGAAGTGATTGTTTTTGAGCCTGCTTATGATAGTTATATTCCCAATATTACCATCAATGGTGGCGTGCCGGTTTTGGTACCACTCAGTTTTCCTGATTATAGGATTCCCTGGGAGGAGGTGAAGAAAAAGATAACCAACAGAACCCGGATCATTTTGTTGAACACCCCGCACAATCCAACAGGAATGGTTTGGACTTCAGAAGATATGCAGATGTTGGAGAATATCGTCTCCGGAACATCCATTCTAATTTTAAGTGATGAAGTATATGAGCACCTGATATATGACGGGTTACAACACCAGAGTGTTTTGCGTTATCCTGCATTGCGAGAGCGGAGCTTTGTATGTTATTCTTTTGGTAAGACCTATCATTGCACGGGGTGGAAGCTGGGCTATTGTATAGCTCCTTCTGCTATGATGCAGGAATTTCGGAAGGTACATCAGTTCAATAGTTTCTCCTGCGATACACCTAAACAGGTAGCACTGGCTACTTATCTTGAAAATACAGCTGCCTTTGAAGGCTTAGGTGTACAAATTCAGCAGAAGAGAGATTACTTCCGGGAACTTATGTCTGCTACACCTTTCGAGTACATGCCTTCTTCGGGCAGTTATTTTGCCTGCTTTCGGTATGGACATTTCAGTGACCTGAGTGATAAGGAGATGGCGGTACACCTAACTAAGGCGAATAGGGTTACCTGTGTTCCCGTCTCAGTATTTTATCATGCGGGTACCGACAACCGGGTACTTCGTTTTTGTTTTGCAAAAAAAGAGAGTACGCTGGAGCTGGCAGCAGAGAGATTGCAAAAGGTTACTTTCTGATAAACATTTCAATGGTTACCATCCATCTCCATCCAGCAGATTACCAATGCCTCCCAGCATACTGCCTTCTTCTCTTCTGGAAGTAGTTCCATACTGTAGTATACGGCCGGCAAGACGGCTGATGGGTAGTGTCTGTATCCAAACTTTACCGGGGCCACGCAGGGTCGCAAAGAAGAATCCTTCTCCACCAAAAAGCGTGTTTTTAATTCCTCCTACCATTTGGATATCGTAGTCAATACCACCGGTGAACCCTACAATACAACCTGTATCTATTTTCAGTAGTTCACCCGGCTGGAGATTTTTTTCTGCAATATGACCACCGGCATGAAGAAATGCCATGCCATCCCCTTCCAGTTTTTCCATGATAAAACCTTCACCACCAAATAAGCCGGTTCCCAGTTTGCGCTGAAATTCTATACCTATGCTAACACCCTTGGCGGCACAGAGGAAAGAATCTTTTTGACAGATAATGGTATTGTTCAGTTGAAATAAATTCAGTGGGATGATCTTTCCGGGGTAGGGGGATGCAAAGGATACATGTTTTTTTCCTTGTCCGGTATTCGTGAATGCTGTCATGAATAAGTTTTCACCCACGAGCATTCTTTTTCCTGCATTCATCAGTTTTCCGAATAGTCCGCCGGACTGCTGTTTGCTTCCATCTCCGAACATGGTTTCCATGGCGATACCGTCGTCCATCATCATGAAAGCTCCTGGCTCAGCGATGGCAGTTTCTCCCGGATCGAGTTCCACTTCAACGTAATGCATTTCTTCTCCGAAGATCCGGTAGTCAATTTCATGGTTGTTGATCATACTTCCAGTTTTTTTGCAAATTTATCGGCTACTTCAACAGATGGGTCTAAAAAAGTTGTAAAAAAATAAATCGAGTGGGTAATGGTCAATTGGGTGGAAGAGTGGTAAAAAAAACCGCCCGGAGAACCGGGCGGACAATACAAAAACCAGATCCAATTAAAACCAACTTCCAATGAAGGCATCATTGATATTAGGGTTGTCTGCCAGTTTCGCTGCTCTTTTTTTACGGCTGATGCGGTGTGCCAGTAAAGTGATAACGATCAATGGCAGGAAAAGTATGGTTAGTGGAGGGATTCCCAACATGCTGATCCATTTTCCTCCGAACATCCTTTGCATGGGTCTCCTCAATCTTTCAGCGATCAGATACATGGCAGGAACGATGATCAGGGTCATGAAGAAAGCGAATGCTAATCCAAAGATGATGGTCCAGCTCAGCGGACGCCAGAAAGCCACGTTATCGCCGCCAAAGAAAATATGCGGATTCAATTCGCTGAAAAGGGTTACGAAATTGATATTGAAGCCGAAGGCAATGGGAATAAATGCCAGGATAGCTGCTACCGCGGTCAGCATTACCGGTATGATCCTGGTTTTTCCGGCCTGAATGGCCGCCTCTCTTGTTTTCATTCCCCGGGCTCTAAGCTCATCGGTGAATTCAATCACCAGGATACCGTTTTTAACTACGATGCCCGCCAATCCGACAATACCGATACCTGTCATGATTGACGAAATATCCATCCCTGAAATGGCAATACCCAGTAAAACACCGATTACGCTGAAGACAATTTCAGTCAGGATAATCACAGATTTACTGACTGAATTGAATTGTAAAACGAGGGTAAACAATATCAGCATCAATGCGATCATCAACGCTTTGTTCAAGAAGGCAACTGTTTCTTTTTGTTGTTCACCTTCTCCGGTTTGGCGTATAGTGACACCTGCAGGAACGTCTTTGAATTGGGCAATGTGTTTTGCAATTTCTTGGTTAACGCCGGTAGGGTTATAGCCCTCGCTCATCAAAACATTGGAACGAAGGGTGATGAGACGTTTTTGATCTTTTCTCTTTACACTTCCCAATGTTGAAGTAGGCTCAACTGTTACCAATGAGCTGATAGGTATATTTTTAACAGCACCACCTGATGCCATATCACGGAATGAAATCCGCATGTTCAGGAGGTCTGTCAGACTTTTTCTTTGTACCGAGTTATTCCGCAATTGTATTTTATATTCTTCTTTTCCTTCCTTGATCTTTGATACCTCAGTTCCAAACAGGGCAGTTCGAATTTGCTGTCCTATCTGGGCAGTGGATACACCTTCAATCAATGCTCTTTGACGATTGATGGTAAGAGTTAGCTCCGGATTATTCAGGTCCACATCCATCTTCAATTCTTCTACGCCGGGCACCTGTATAGAGTCGAGATAGTTTTTTAATCTGGTGGCGGTTTTGATCATGGCATTGAAATCTTCGCAGGCGATTTCAATATTGATGGGGGGATCTGTGGGCGGCCCTGAACTTTCCTGGTCGACACTGATTTCTGCCCCCGGAATTCCATTCATCACTTTGCGAATGCTGTCGAGATAAGGTTGAGTAGATACACCATGTCTTTTTTCAAAATCAACAAAAGAAATTTGCAGACGGCCCAGTTCGCTGCGAACACTTCGGTCACCCAACACAGGATCACCTGCTCCGACAGCCACATTGCTGATAACGCTTTCAACAATGGGGTTCGTTTTTCCTTTGTCAGTTCCCAAAACCTTGGCTACTCTTTTTTCTAATTCCTGGGTAACGGAATCAGTATATTTCACATCCATACCTACCGGGAGTTTGAGATAGATATAGATTTGGTTGGGGTCGGCTTTTGGATAAAATACAACACCTGTGCGACCAATACCTACAGATACAGTGATGAGAACGAGTGATAAAATCAGAAGACCGAAAGTGCCCAGCAATAAGTGAACGGGTCTCCATCCTTTGAGTGCCCAACGAAGCAGTTGCTCGTATCTGTTCATGATGCGGGGCAAAAGTTTTTGTTGGAAAGAATTGATGGCATCTGTCAGTACATATCTGTTCAGCAGCCATAGAATCATGAAGAAGAGTAAAAGGTTGCCTGCAAAAGTGAAGCCCAGTACATCCAGTAAGATACCTGTAGCAATACCTCCCCAGAAGACTTTGTTCCTGAAGATCGCAGATTTCTCTTCGGTTGCGTGATCGTCTTCGTGATTCATGAAGTCAACGGCGAAGACCGGATTCATGATGAAGGCTACTATGAGTGATGCTGCCAAAGTGAAGATCAGCATTGTAGGCAGGTACACCATGAATTTTCCAATGATACCCGGCCAGAACAGGAGAGGAAAGAAGGGGGCCAGTGTAGTAACTGTTCCGGCAAGTACCGGAATGAAGACCTCACCGGCAGCCATACGGGCAGCCATGCTGGAAGTGATGCGACCCTTTCCTTGCATAAAAATTCTATGGGTATTCTCAATTACAACGATGGCATCATCT
Source organism: Sediminibacterium sp. (assembly GCA_036734525.1). Taxonomy (GTDB): domain Bacteria; phylum Bacteroidota; class Bacteroidia; order Chitinophagales; family Chitinophagaceae; genus Sediminibacterium. The sequence goes on from DAIMYK010000017.1 coordinate 10,309, forward strand.
ACAATAATTCCTAGTCCGAAAAGCAACGCGAATAAAACAATGAAATTAAGTGTCACGTGCGTGCCGACAATGAGATCGGCAGCCGGTAGAAATACAAAGGCTACAAACATGCTCAGGGGTACCGAAAGTGCTACGAAGAAAGCGTTGACCACTCCCATGAAGAACATCAAAACAATCAGTACCAGGAGAAATCCGATGATGATGGAGTTCACCAAATCGGTGAAAGAAGTGCGGGTTTTGATGCTTTGGTCTCCGGTTATTACCACATCGAGATCCTTAGGAAGAAATTCTGCGCGGGATGCATCTACGATTTTCTTTACTTCATCGCTGCTTTCTATCAGATTTTCTCCGTTTCTCTTGATGATGTTCAGGGTAACAACGTTCTTCCCGTTGAGTCGTGCGTAGCTGTCTTTTTCTTTGGTGGTATCAATGATTGTCGCGATATCTTTCAGATACACGGGGGCGCCAGTTTGATTTCTGATAACCATTCCGGCAATATCCGCAGCAGTGCGAAATTGACCTTTCATTTGAATGTTTCTGCGCATAGAGCCAACTTCAAGCAGACCGCCAGATATGTCAATATTTTCTCTGCGTATCGCTCCGGTAATATCATCGAAAGTTACTCCGGCACTTTGCATCCGGAAATTATCTACGTTGATTTGAAATTCTCTCTCCGGTGCGCCTACCAGCTCAACCCTGTTGATCTGGGTTAGGTTTTCAAGCCTGTCTTTGATATCATCGGCATATCTTTTCAGTCTGGGAAGATCGTAGTCGCCACTCAGGTTTACATACATGATAGGTTGTTCGCTGAGTGATATTTCCAGAGCTGTCGGTTCCTGTGTCAGGTCCTTGGGAAGATCCTGTTTGGCTTTGTCAATGGCATCTTTTATTTTCTGGAGAGCAAAATCTGTTTTTACTTCTGTGTCGAACTCAATTTGAATGGCGGAAAAGTCTTGCTGCGAGTTGCTGGTGAACTTCGTGATCTTAGCACCTGTGATTCCTTTGATTTGTTTTTCAAGCGGACGGGTAACCAGATTTTCAATGTCTTTGGGAGAATTTCCAACATAGACTGTTTGAACAAATATGGTGGGGATAACAATATCTGGATATTGTTCTTTGGGTAAAGTGACAAACTGATAGATTCCACCGAGGCTCACAAAAATCATGAGCAGATATATGGAGGTTTTGTTCCGGATACTCCAGGTGGTAGGCATGAATTCTTTGAACCTGTTTGTCATTTGTTGAATGCTCATAAACTGCTTTTATATAGTCGTCGAAGGTATCCCCGACCGGATTCATCCGGCTCTTGCACAGGTTGACTGCTAAGTATTACTTTAAGGTGATTAATTGTCCATCATACAATCCCTGAAATCCTTCCGTGATGATACGATCGCCTGTATTCAATCCGGATTTGATTTCAACCTGATCGCCGTAAATCTGACCGACAGTTACTTCCTTCTTGCGTGCAATGCTCTTGCCATTCTCACTCGAAAGAACCATGATGTATTTACCTTTCTCATCATTTTGTAGGGTGTTCAATGGTGCTACAATAGCTTTTGCATTGCTATAATCCCTGATTTTGATTTGCGCAATCTGATTGGGGTAAAAATCTTTGTCTGCCGGTATCCGGGCTTCTATGTAGAAGCTACGACTATTCGGATCGATGATCTTACCGGTAAGACTAACCTGGGTATTGATTGATTTGTTCAGATCAGGTACTGCAATGATCACCGGTTTGCCCGTACTGACACGGTCGATATAATTTTCCGGAACATCTGTTACTACTTTTAGTTGGCTGGTATTCACGATTTTTATTTGCATACCGCCCATGAATGTTTCACCAACACGTATGTTCACTTCTTCTGCAACACCGGCAACATCGCTGAATACCTGTGTCATTTGTAATTGTTCTTTATTGATTTTGATTTGTTCCTGCATTGATTTCAACTGATTTTCCAGTGTCTCAACATTGTTCTTGGCAGTAATCAATTGAACCTCTGTGCCAATATTTTGTTCCCAGAGATTTTTTTGTTTCTGATAGATATTGCGGGCAAAATCGAGTTGTACCCGCATTGTTTCCAGACCGCGTTCGGCCGCGATCAGGGTTTGTCTGGCGATTGCATCATCAAGTTTCAACAGGAGTTGTCCCTTTTTTACATAGTCCCCCTTTTTAACAAAAATCTGTTTTACCTGTCCGGGTAGGCCGCGGGGAGTAACATACGAGATGTTTTCAGATTCCACCTTTCCCTGTAATTCAATGTAATGATTGAATGTCTGCAAGCGGATAGGGGAATCAATGCTCACTAATTTGGCATTTTCAGCTTTAGCCGCTGCAGGATCCATCCGGGCAATGTCTTTTTCCAGCTGTCCGATTTGTGAGGAAAGCTTTTCCTGTTGCTTTTTCAATTCCGCCAACTCGGTTTTCTTTTTTGTCAATTCTGCGGAATCTGTTGATTTCTTTTTACCGCAGGCGGTGATCAGCAGAAAGGATAGTATTGATATAAGTAGAATTCTGTTCATACAATTTTTATTACACTTAAAGTTTAAAGTTTCCCGGTGGCTTTGCGGTAATCTACTCTTGCAACTATGGCTCCATAAAGAGCGGACATATAGTTGTTTTGAGCAGTGATCAGATCGGTCTGAGCAGCAGAAATTTCGATGCTGGATCCTGTACCCACCTCATATTTTTTTCTGGTCTGGCTGTACACTTTTTCAGCCAGTTCCATGTTCTTTTTTTGAAATTTCAATGTATTCTGTGCGGTGATGAAATTGAGTCTTGCTTGTTCAATCTCTGAGTCAATGGTTTTTTTCAGGTTATCGATTTGATAATTGGTCTGTCTCAATTCAATTCTTGATTTGGCGAGACGGGCATCACGGGCAAAACCATTAAAAAGTTGGAAGGAGAGATTCAGACCAAGAAAGGAAGTCGTGAACCAATCTCCGCCTTTGGCAAAAAAGTCGAAGGTTATTCTTTGAGCGTACTTATTATAGCCGACTGTCAGGTTGAGTGTTGGCAAATAACTCAGCTGATATCTGCGTATATTGAATTCATTGAGTTTTTTGGCAAGGTCCAGGTATTGAAATTCTTTTCTGTCTTCGTAACGGAAGGCGGTATCCGCTAAAATATCTCCTTCGAGTTGTGACTCTGTGATCTTATCGGTCAACTCCAGGGTATCCTGTGGGCGCATGCCTATTAAAGTTTTCAATCCCAGATAACCTATTTCAATACTATTTTGTGCCTTTAACTTTTCTGTTTGCAGATTGGTCAATTGTATGGATACCTTGTCCTGATCTAACTTTTCAGCAAATCCATTTTGGTATAAAGCTTTTGTATCTTTTTCCAGTTGTTGTAAACGAAGGATATTGGCATCCAGAATGGCGATTTGTGTTCTGCTGGCTACCAGTTGATAATATACTTTATAGATATTCGCTTTGATGAGTTCCTCCGTGACTTCCAGATTTTTCAATTGAAAATCCACTGAAGTTTTTCTTGCCTGCAGGCCGATAAATACCTGACCGTCAAAAAGAGTTTGTTGCAATTGGAAGCCGAGAGTTGAGTTGTATTTGGTACCAAACTGGACGGGTATTAAAGTCCCTGGTGTACCTCCAAATATCTCG
>DAIMYK010000018.1:0-13732 GCA_036734525.1 Sediminibacterium sp.
AATGGCAAAAAAGCAGCATGAAACTGGTGATCGCCGGCAGATGGGCCTGGCAAATTGAAGAGTTGCAGGAAATAATCAATTCGTATAAATACCGGGATGAGCTGGTGATTACCGGATATGTTCCGGAGGAAGAATTGAACCAGCTTACAGGTGCCGCTTACGCCTTGATTTATCCATCACGCTGGGAGGGATTCGGGCTGCCCATTCTTGAGGCCATGCAGGCGGGTGTTCCCGTGATTGCCAGCAATCACCCGGCACTGGTGGAAACCGGAGGAACAGCAGCTTTGTATTTTGATGCAGGCCAACCCGAGCCGCTTTATGAGCAATGTTTGCGCTTGTATAAAGATGAATCATTAAAAAGCCGGCTTATAACCCAGGGCATTGAACGCGCGCAACTGTATAGTTGGGAAAAAACAGCCCTGGAACTGAACCGACTTTTAAATCTGTTGGTAACAGAAGAAAGAATTGAGAGCGAAACAATCAAATCGTAACAAACCTTGTACTTTTGCCATTCATTTATTTTTTATGCCAACATCAACCATACAAATTTCTATAGATCTCGATGAAAATAAGGTGCCACAGCACATCAGCTGGAATGCATCGGACAGCACCGCTGCCATGGACCAGTCCGCCAAGTCACTAATGGTGGCCTTTTGGGACGGAACCGATAAGTCTGCCCTGCGTATTGATTTGTGGACGAAGGACATGATGGTAGATGAGATGGCTGATTTTTATTATCAGAATATGATGAGTATGGCAGACACTTACCTGCGCGCTACCCGACAGGAAGAATTGGCCAATGACATGAAAGATTTTGCACGGAGCTTTTATAAAAAATTTCGTGCCACCCAGATCGCCGAAAACAAATAAAATCATACGATATGAGTTTGGAAGCACAAGTAATGGAAAAGATGAAAGAGGCCATGAAGAGCAAGAACGAAGCCATGCTAAGGGGCTTGCGTGCTATCAAGGCAGAAATTATAAAAGCGAAGACCGAACCCGGGGCGGGTGGTGAACTTACTGAAGAAGGTTCTCTGAAAATGTTGCAGAAAATGGTCAAATCCAGAAAAGATTCGCTTCAGATCTTTCAGGAACAGAACCGAACAGACCTGGCTCAAAAGGAACAGGAGGAAATCGACTTGATACAACAGTTTTTGCCGGCTCAGATGTCCGAGGAAGAATTAATAAAGCAACTCAAAGATATTATTGCACAGGTGGGTGCTGCAGGCCCCCAGGACCTGGGCAAGGTGATGGGCATAGCTACCAAGCAGTTTGCCGGACAAGCAGATGGAAAGCTGGTAGCAACGCTGGTTAAAAATTTACTGACTAATTCCTAGTGCATGATCATCGACGCGCTACTGGCACTGATTCTGATACTGGCCATCATCAGAGGGTACAGTAAGGGTCTCATAGTTGGTATATTTTCATTTCTCTCCCTTCTTATTGGATTGGCAGCAGCGGTTAAATTATCTGCCTGGGTGGCACGCGAAGCGGAAGCACGCTTACAATGGCACAGTGCATGGCTGCCGTTTCTTTCCTTTCTTGCAGTCTTATTGGGGGTTATCCTTTTGGTAAGACTGGCAGCCAATATGTTGCAAACATTGATGGAGGTAATGCTTGCCGGCTGGCTCAACAAGGCAGGGGGAATAATGATGTATTGTCTGTTATATGGCACCCTGTTCAGCACCGTACTGTTTTATTTGGTAAAAATCCAGTTGGTAGGATCTGAAATGATCCAGGGATCACACAGCTATCCCTACATCCAGCGGGTGGGACCCACTTTACTCGAATGGATGGGTAAATTGCTGCCGATATTCAAGGGCATGTTCGGAGAATTATCGAATTATTTCGACCAGTTAAAGCCGGGCGATTCATGAGTTATATTTTCTGATGGCGCATCGTTTAGCACAAACAGATTAACTCTTGAATAACATTGCAGCGCTGCCCCACTATTCGGGTAAAATGCACTATTTTCGTAATAACCCCTGCTATTGGCAACAACGCTGTTATGGCAGGTTCATCAGAACCGGCAATCATGACGTACGAGATCAAGGAAAAAGACAAATTTCATTTTGTTGAGGAAGGAGAAGGCGAGCCGCTATTGCTGCTGCATGGTCTTTTTGGTGCACTGAGCAATTTCAGTGACCTCATTGAAAAATTCCGGCATACCCATAAGGTGATCATTCCGCTTCTGCCGTTGTTTGACCTGGATATTTTCCATACCACTGTTGGTGGCTTGGCAAAACACGTGCACAAATTCATAGAGATGCAGGATTACCGGGGAATCCACTTGTTGGGAAACTCTCTGGGCGGACATGTTGCCCTGGTGCATGTGCTAAAGCACCCGGAAAGAATTGCCTCGCTGATATTGACAGGGAGCAGTGGCCTGTTCGAAAATGGCATGGGAGATACTTATCCCAAACGGGGAGATTACGAATACATCAGAAAGAAAACGGAACTTACTTTTTATGATCCCGCGGTGGCAACGAAAGAATTGGTGGATGAAGTTTTCGCTATTACCAACAATCGGTTGAAAGTAATCAAGATCATTTCCCTTGCCAAAAGTGCTATTAGAAACAATCTTGGCGAGGAGCTGACTCAAATTCAGCAACCCACACTTCTTATCTGGGGCAACAATGACATCATCACCCCACCCTTTGTGGCACAGGAATTCCATAAGCTGATAAAAAACAGTGAGCTCCATTTTATTGACCATTGCGGGCATGCACCTATGATGGAAGTGCCGGGTGAATTCAATACCATTCTCGAGCAGTTTTTGCAAAAAATGCGCCAACCGGCTCCAACTGCGTCCTAAAACATATCTGTTTCATGATACTTGCTCAGATCATACAAACTCATTACCCGGTTGCACGTCTCACGGATACTGTTGAGCGAGTAATGGATTGGATGGAGGAGATGGAAGTGAAACATTTGCCTGTAACAGGAGACACGGGCTATCTGGGATTGGTGGATAAGGAATGGTTGGAAGACCTGCCAACAGATACCCGTCTCAGCGAAATCAGTCACCTGTTGGCAGTGATCGCCGCAAGAGAACAGGATTTTATTACCACCGGCTTACAGATCATGGCAGCACATTCTCTCACCGCATTACCGGTGGTGAATGAGGGACAACTCCTGGGTGTTGTTTCCGCTGTTGAAATGATCAGGGTACTCGCTGTTTGGCTGGAAGCAGGAGATAAACAAGGGATACTGGTGATAGAATCTACTCCTGAAAAGTTTTCACTGGGAGAAGTCAACAGATTACTAGAAACAAATGACCTGACCATACGACATCTGAATACCCGATTTGAGTCCGGGCAGATCATTGTATCCATTCGGGTAAGCCGAACAGATATATACGCTGCCGTGGGTTCTTTGCAGCGGTATGGATATACGGTTTCCTATCACCAGGGCTCTGCTGATGAAAATCAGGAACTGCAGGAAAACTATCAGCACCTGCTGTCTTACCTGAATCTTTGATAGCATATATATTGCTGTCAGGTGTTGTTTTCCAATCTCCTTACAATGATTATGTCTGACCGGATAAGATATTGTCTGTTGATATTCATGCTCACCCTTGGCTCGTTCCGGTCAATGGCGCAGCCGTTAGCCAATACGCCAGCTGAGTTACATCCAGCCGATTCTGCTGTTGAACCGAAATGGTTGGTCATCAGTGATGTGATGATTACCGGAAATGGCAAAACGCGCCCACCTATTATTTTTCGCGAAGTGCCTTTTCAAAAAGGTGATACGCTTCTGGTGGAAGAGTTGCCCGATAAATTAAAGTTGGCCAGAGACCTGCTGATGAACACCACTTTATTCGTAGATGTGAAGGTATATGTTAGTACATCTATCAGGGAAGCGGGCAGGCGAAAAGCCATCATTGCGATTGATGTGAAGGAACGATGGTATCTCTTCCCGCTTCCTTATTTTAAACTCATTGACCGCAACTTCAATCAATGGTGGGTAGATCAAAAGCGCAGTCTGGACCGGGTAAACTACGGAGCCAAATTCATCCAGAATAATTTTACCGGCAGGAATGACAACCTCGATATCTGGCTCATCACCGGATACAACCATCAAATCAGTTTTCGGTACCAGCTTCCCTTCATCGATAAAAAATTGACGAAGGGAATCAGTATCGGAGTACAATATGCTACACAGAAGGAGCTGAACATTGCCACAGAGGACAATAAGCAGGTGTTTGTTAGGAAGGACAATGTGATTCGTGAAAACTTCCGTGTCGAGGCAACCTACTCATACAGGCCTGATGTTCGCCAAAGACATTATTTCCGGGTATCTTATAACCGTGAACATATTGACGATACAGTTCTGTTGTTGAATCCGAATTATTTTCCCACCCTGCGAACCACTGCACGGTTCATCGATTTTAATTATCAATTTAAATACTACAACGTTGATTACATTCCCTATCCCACCAAAGGCTGGATGCTGGAAGCAAACGTATATTCCCGCCTGATTCAGAAAAACCTCGATTTGTGGCAGGCTTCGGCACGCGCAGTTTATGCCATACCCTTTCAACCCGAGCGACGGTTTTTACACCTGGAAGCAATCGCTGTATGGAAGACGCCGGCCAACAATGCTTTTATCTACCAACGGCTACTATGTTACAATTATATGCAGATGAGAGGACTTGAATACAATGTAATCGATGGCAGGGCCGGAGGGATTCTTAAAACCACCTTTCACCAACAACTATTTTCGGTGATTTTACATAACCCTGCCAGTAAAAAAACGCACGACCGTATTCCCGTCAGGGTCTTTTTGAAGGCATTTGCAGATATTGGATACGCCCACAATCCCTTTTCCCTGCCTTCCAACACCCTCAATAATACATTTCTGAGAAGCTGGGGTTTCGGTGTTGACATCGTTTCCATCTATGATTTTGTGTTCAAAATTCAGTTCAGTATGAATCAACTGGGCACAGATGGTGTATATTTACATAGCCGCAATGATTTTTAAAGGAAGAACAGAACGGCATTGGACACGCCCTGCAAAAGGGGAATCCGCAGATTAATTTTTTGTGCATGCAAGTAGCTATCTATAGCCGGGGACTTGATACTGAACAGGGAGCACATCTTGGGTTATTGCTTGAAGCGCTTACCCGTTATGATGTAAGAATACTCATTTATCAGCCACTCTTGACACAGTTCACTGATGTGATGGGTCGCTATGGCAACCTGGTTCCTTTTTTACTCTCAGAAGATCTGCCCTCAGACCTGGATTGCCTGATAAGCCTGGGGGGAGATGGTACTCTATTGGATACGGTCAGTCTGGTAAGGGATAAAAAAATTCCCATACTCGGCGTCAATTTTGGCCGGCTGGGATTTCTGGCGGGCATTAGCCGTGATGAACTATCTACGGCAGTGGAAGCTTTGGTGAACCGCACCTACATCATTGACAAGCGTACCTTGATTCATCTGGACGCAGACAAGCCTCTTTTTGGAGACACCCCCTTTGGCTTGAATGAATTTGCCATACATAAGCGGGATACCTCTCCCATGATCAAAGTGCATGCGTATATCAATGGAGAATTTTTGAATACCTACTGGGCCGACGGCTTGATTGTATCTACTGCTACCGGGTCAACCGGTTACAACATGAGTTGTAATGGTCCGATCCTGTTCCCCGAATCTTCCAGTTTTGTGATAACGCCGGTGGCTGCCCACAACCTGAATGTCCGTTCGGTGGTTGTACCTGATACCAATGTGATATCATTTGAAATTGAGAGCAGGGCTGAGCTTTTTATTTGTGCACTGGATGCCCGAAGGGAGATTGTAGATAAGAATATTCAGTTGGCAGTGAGAAAAGAACAGTTCTGCCTGCACCTGGTTCGACTTAGCGAAAACACCTTCCTTTCTACCCTCCGAACAAAACTGGCCTGGGGCCTTGATAAGAGAAATTAACATTTATCCTAACAAATTTTGCTGTTTTTTTACAAGAACAATGACCCTTCCCGCAATGATGCATCGAAAAATTATATTACAGTTGGTGTTGTTGGTCGGATCACTCACGGCCAATGCACAGTCTGATAATAGCTTTGTGCATCTGGGAGAGGTAGGGGTTCATGTGGGTGCCGGGCACTATTTTGGTGACATCAACTCAAATGCCGCTTTTAACAGACCCAAATTCGCTGCCGGCTTTTTTTTCAGGAAACAACTTGGCGGCTACATCAGTATTCGCCTTTCCGGAGAGTACCTGCAATTGGGTTATTCAGACATTTACAGCAAGAATACGGTTCAAAAGGTTAGAAACTTAAGTTTCAATTCAGATGTTTGGGAAGGATCTGTTACAGGGGAATTCAACTTCTTCAACTTTCGCCCGGGCATCGAGGGATACTCATTTACTCCTTATTTGGGATTGGGCATAGGTGCCTTTTCTTATGAGCCTTATGCATATCTGGCGGGACAGAAATATTTTCTCCGACCCCTGGGCACAGAGGGTCAGGGAAGCGCATTGTATCCTGACCTGCAGATTTATAACCCCATCGCATTGTGTGTGCCGTTCACCGTCGGAGTGAAATATGCATTTGATACCCGGTTCAATGTTTTTGCGGAATTTACTTATCGGTTTACCAATACCGACTACCTGGATGATGTCAGCGGCGTTTATGCTCCGGATGCCTTTCCACCCCTGCCGGATGGTTCCCCCTCTGCTGCTTTTCTGTTGCAGGACAGAAGTTATGAGTCTGGTATTACCATTGGCACCAAAGGACGCCAGCGGGGGAATAGTCTTCAGCCAGACTCCTATGCCAGTCTGAAAATAGGTCTTTCCTTTAACCTGGAGACCTACCGATGCCCCCCTCCCCCCAGAGGCAGATGATCGGTTCAAGGCTCATTTTATTTCAAAACCTCCTATAAGTGCCGTTTTTGTTAACTTTGCACCCTTAAACCCATTTGCATCATGGAAGAGGGGCTGATAGGTCAGGTTAACAGGCAAAAGTTGCCCACCCACATTGCAATCATCATGGATGGCAACGGAAGATGGGCAGCCGAGAAGGGCAAGGACCGCCTGTATGGCCATTTTCATGGGGTGGAAAGTGTGCGCAATGTGGTAGAAGGTGCGGCAGAACTAGGAATTGGCTACCTTACTCTCTATGCTTTTAGTACCGAAAACTGGGATCGGCCTGCACAGGAAGTGGAAGGGCTCATGCAATTGCTGATCGAAACCATTCGCAAGGAGGTGCCTACACTCAACAAGAATAATATACGTCTGCACGTTATCGGCGACCTTTCCCTTTTGCCGGCAAAAGCAAGGGAGGAAATGCAGGAAGCGCTGAACCTGACTGCAGGTAATACCGGACTGAACCTGATTATGGCACTCAGTTACAGCAGTCGCTGGGAACTGATAGAAGCAGCCAAATCGATAGGACAAGAAGTGAAGGCGGGGCGGCTATCGCCGGAAGATATTAACCAGGAGGTCTTCCAGCAACACCTGGCAACCCGTTCATTTCCCGACCCGGAATTGATGATCAGAACCAGCGGAGAGTACCGAATCAGCAACTTTCTGCTCTACCAGCTCGCATATACCGAGCTGTATTTCACCAATACCCGCTGGCCCGATTTCAGGAAAGAAAACCTATATGCAGCCATCATTGATTATCAACAGCGAGAGCGCCGATTCGGAAAAACCGGCCAGCAGATACAGCAGGAGGCTGGAATGCTATGATTTTTAGCCCCATAACTGCGCTTATCGGGGGCGTTTTAACAAAGACTTTTCATTATTCCCGTTATCTTGCTCCGCCTAATTCTATCAACTAACTGTAGTCTATTGTGCCGGGGTAAACCCTGTCACAGGAAAAAAATGTTTTGATGCCCAGACCTCTTCGAATTTTTTTGCTGGTTTTTGTAGCCGTCCTGGGCAGTTTTACCGTTCAGAGCCAGGAAACAACCGGGAAAGACACGTCCATTACCAATATCAATGCTGACCTGCTCAACATCTTCAACCAGAAGAACCCCAAGCGATATAAAATTGCCAATGTTAGGGTATTGGGCAACCGTTTTTTTGATGAGAACCTGCTCATTTCTATTGCGAATATCAATCCCGGTGATGAAGTGACCATTCCGGGGGGAGACAACTTTTCCAAGGCCATCAACAAGCTTTGGGCACAGAAATATTTCAGCAATGTTGAGATATTCATCACCCGACTCGAGGGGAAAAATATTGATATTGAAATCGCCGTAACTGAAAGACCTCGTCTCTCCCGTTTCTTCTTCAAAGGAGTTCGTAAGGGTGAAACCGAAGACCTTTCCGGAAAAACAGGTCTGGTACCCAATCGCGTGGTGACAGAAGACATGAAGATTTCGGCGGTGGAAGCCATCAAGAAGTTTTATGCAGACAAGGGTTACAGAGATACCAGGGTAAAGATTGTAGAAAAGAAAGACAGTGTGATGGAGAACACCCTGGCGCTTGACTTTGTGATCGACAAGGGCCCTAAAGTGAAAATCAACAGCATCAATTTTGGTGGAAATACCATCGAAGATGCCAAATTGAAAAAGCAACTGAAGGATACCAAAGAAAAATCAAGACTGACATTATTCCCGACGCAGGACAAAGGACAGATAGTTGTACCCAAGAATTATAAGTTCGAAGATTACCTGAAGGAACGCGGATTCCTCTCTTTTACCAAGACGAAGAAAGTTCTCGACCCCTATGTTCGCATCAAACTTAGCTCGGCAAAATTTGATGCAAATAAGTACTTCGATGACAAATCCAAAATCCTTGATTACTATAACTCTTTAGGATTCCGCGATGCAGTCATTGAGCAGGATACAGTATATTCTACTGGCAGGGGTAATATCAACATCGATCTCAAACTGAATGAAGGTAGAAAATATTATTTCGGTGATATAACCTGGCGCGGAAATACCAAATATGCGGACTCCCTGCTCACCTCTGTTCTGGGAATTCGCAAGGGAGACATTTACAACATGGAGATCCTGAATAAAAAACTTGGTAAGGGCGGTGGTCCTGAATCAGGCGATATCAGTGGTCTCTATCAGGATGACGGCTATCTGTTTTTCCGTGTTGAGCCTATTGAAACTGCGGTTTACAATGACACGATCGACTTTGAATTAAGAATCATTGAAGGACCACAGGCGACTATTAAGAACATACGCATTACCGGTAATGACCGCACCAAGGAGTATGTGATTCGGCGTGAATTAAGAACAGTACCCGGTGAAAAATTCCGTCGTACTGACCTTGTACGTTCACAGCGCGAAATTGCACAATTGAATTATTTCGATCAGGAAAAAATTAAGATCGAGCCGGTGCCCAATCCCGATGATGGTACCGTTGACATTAACTATGGCGTAGTGGAAAAATCCAGTGACCAGCTGGAACTGAGTGCGGGTTGGGGTGGTTTCATCGGACTTACCGGAACTCTCGGGGTATCTTTCAACAACTTCTCACTGAGAAATATCTGGAAGAAAACAGCCTGGGATCCATTGCCTATGGGTGACGGACAAAAACTCAGTCTGCGTCTTCAGAGCAATGGTAAGGCCTTCCGCAGCTATAACTTCTCCTTCACTGAGCCCTGGCTCGGAGGAAAGAAAAGAAACGCACTTACTTTCAGTGTTTACAATACTCGTTTCGGCCAGACCTTCGATCCGCTGACGGGCGTATTCAATCAAAACATTGCCGATCAACGGTATCTCTCTACTACAGGTGCAACGGCAACCTTATCAAGGCAGTTGAAATGGCCGGATGACTACTTCTCTTTGTCAACAGGCTTGAACTATACCCGGTATAAATTAAAGAACTATGCCATTGACCCGACTAACCTTCCCGGTTTCGACAATGGTATTGTAAATAACCTCAACCTGCGTATTGCCTTGCAGCGGTCTTCGGTTGACTTCCCTACTTTCCCCCGTTCGGGATCCAATTTCATGCTGAGTCTGGCACTAACGCCGCCCTATTCATTGTTCAACAAGAACATCAACAAGGATCAGCCCTATCAGTGGATCGAATACCATAAATGGCGGTTCAACGGAGAATGGTTCATCCCCTTCGGACGCCCGCATGGAGAAGAGCGCAACAAGCAACTCGTTATGCGTCTCGCTGCTAAATTCGGCTTCCTGGGAAGGTATAGTTATAACACACCTGCTTCACCATTTGAGCGATTCCAGGTGGGAGATGCCGGTTTGAGTAATCAGTTTGCCCTGCTCGGCTTCGACATCGTTGCTCACCGCGGTTATCCGGTGTATGACAATTCCAACCCAACAATCAACCCTGACAGACAATTCGCTTCACAATACTTTACGATCTTCAATAAGTACACCATGGAAATGCGTTATCCATTGAGTCTCAACCCGAGCAGTACCATATTTGTGCTTGGTTTCTTTGAGGCCGCCAATGGCTGGTACTCCATGAAAGAATACAATCCTTTCCGCCTGAGAAGGTCGGCAGGTCTGGGTATGCGCTTCTTCCTGCCTATGTTTGGTCTGCTCGGATTTGATTATGGCATAGGATTGGATAGGATAAGACCGGGGGGTGCCCTGAAGGATGCAGCCCGGTTTACATTCATGCTTGGATTTGAGCCGGAATAAAACTAATTTTCTGCCATCTGCAGTTTAACCACCCGGTTACTTCACACTTAAAAAAAAGTTAATGAAAAAAACATGGCTGCTTTTTTTGCTGATGGGTGCTTTTGCACTGACAACCCAGGCACAACGTTATGCTGTTATTGACACCAAGTACATCCTGAATAAAATTCCTGAATACAAGGAGGCTGACAAACGCCTGCAACTGATAGGCGAGCAGTGGCAGAAGGAAATTGATGACAAGCAGGGTATTTTGGATAAGATGTATAAGAATTTTGAAGCAGAGCAATTCATGCTTACGGAAGAGCTGAAGAAGAAAAGAGAAGATGAATTATTCGTGCGCGAAAAAGAACTTCGGGAACTTCAAAAAAAGCGTTTCGGCTACGAAGGTGATCTCTTCAAAGAGCGCCAGCGACTGGTGAAACCCATACAGGACAAGCTTTACAACGCAGTTCAGAAACTCGCTATCGCCAAATCTTATGATTTCATTCTCGATAAAAGTGAAGGAATAACCATTATATTTGCCGACCCTAAGCTAGACAAAAGCGATGAGGTTTTGAAGGAGCTGGGAATCAAATAATTGTATAAATTTTTCATAATCAATCAATTAAAAATGAAGCAGTTTTTTACTTTGTGTCTGGTGGTTGTTGCCGCCCTTTTTTCAGCCAATACGGCCGAGGCACAGCAGCCAACTAAAATTGGCTATTTCGACGAGCAATTGGTGCTGGGACTGATGCCCGGTATTGACAAAGTTTCCCAGGAGCTCGAGTCTTTTCAGCAAGATTCGCTGAAAGATGAGTATGATTACACGTACAAGACTTTCATGCGTCAGGATAGTCTTTTCAAAAAAGACTCTGCCACTATGCCCGCAAAAGCGCGTGAAATGGCTTTAACTGACCTCAACAAAAGCCGCCAGAAGCTTTTATACTGGCAGCAGTATTCTCAAGAGGTGGTTAGTCAGAAGCAGGAGCAACTGTTACAGCCGTATCGGGTGAAAATATTAACAGCCCTCAACGAAGTAATTGCTGAGCAGAAGTACACGCTGGTTTTGAAAAACGATGCACTTTCTCCTTATGTGAATCCACCGTTGCTCGATAACCTGGCGATTCGCGTTGCCATTAAATTGAAATTACAATTGCCGAAAGAAGCAGAAGATGCATGGAAAGCTGCCGGCGGAACAGGTTTGCCTTACGCTGCACCGGCTGCCCCTAAAGCACCTGCGGCTACCCCCAAACCAAAGTCCTAACACAGAACTTTTTGAAAATAGTTAATGATGAGCCCCTTCTTTATGAAGGGGTTCTTAATTTTAAGCCATGAACCAACCGGGCCCCATAGGAGTTTTCGACAGTGGATATGGTGGACTCACCATTTTACGGTCACTGGTCAAAGAATTGCCGGAGCAGGATTTTCTTTACCTCGGCGATAATGCCCGCGCCCCTTATGGTCCCCGATCATTTGAAACCGTTCATCAGTACACACTGGAAGCGGTGAAATGGTTTTTTGAAAAAGGTTGCCACCTGGTGGTGCTTGCCTGCAATACTGCTTCTGCTAAAGCCTTGCGCACCATACAACAACGTGATTTACCCGGCATCCATCCAGCGAAACGGGTTCTCGGGGTGATTCGTCCTACCACAGAGATCATTGGAACGATGACTCAAACCGGGGCGGTAGGGATATTGGGTACCAGCGGAACCGTGAACAGCAACAGCTATCCCATTGAGATCCATCATTTTTATCCCGGCTGCAGGGTCTATCAGGAGGCATGTCCTATGTGGGTACCCTTGATCGAAAACGGTGAGTATGACAAACCGGGAGCAGATTATTTTGTGCAGCAGCACCTTCGGCATCTTCTCGAACAGTCATCTGATATAGACACTCTGTTATTGGCCTGTACCCATTATCCTTTGTTGCTAGATAAAATCCGCCAATACCTTCCTTCTGCGGTAAAAGTCGTAACCCAGGGTGACATAGTTGCCCGAAGTTTGCGCAACTACCTGGAAAGGCATCCGGAAATGGCACTGCTCTGCAGTCGAACTTCCACCCGGCAATTTTTTACTACGGATGATCCGGCTGATTTTGAGCGGCAGGCTACCCGCTTTTTCGGTGCCCCCGTACAGGCCGCTCATACGGAATTATAGCGGAAATGCCCTTAAAAATGGATAAAATGGCCTTTACACTTGCTGAAAAGCTGGTTTTCCCCTACCTTTGCCGTCCTTTCACAAGCAGCAGTATGGTGACTGCAGGCATGAAACGAAACCAAATTTCGAGGCTGAAAAAACAAACCAATGAAAAGGACTTTCCAACCACATAAGCGTCGCCGCAAAACAGTGCATGGTTTCCGCCAGCGCATGGCCACTGCCAATGGCAGAAAAGTATTATCCAGCCGCAGAGCAAAGGGCCGGAAAAAACTGACCGTGTCAAGCGAGAAGGGACTGAAATAATTTCGGTAGCGACTTACCTTATTATAAAAGCAAGATGCCTCCTATTTTTGTGAGGCATTTTTTATTTTCATGACCGACAGAAAATATACTTTCCCGACAGCAGAGAAACTGAAGAGCCGCAAACTCATCCAGCAATTATTTGCTCAGGGTAAGTCGGCTCATGTGCCCATGCTGACCTGTCATTTTCTGATCGATCCTGCTCCCTTGCCCGTTCCTTTGCAAGCCGGTGTTGGTGCCAGCTCCCGACATTTTAAAAAAGCAACTGACAGAAATCGCATCAAAAGGTTGCTGAGAGAGGCATACCGCCACAACAAGCACGAATTACAAAAAATGCTTACGGATCAGGGCCAAACGATGGTTTTATTTTTTATTTATACCGGCAAAGAACTGCCAACACTACAACAAGTTGAAAATGCAGTGCAGTTGATCCTGCAGCAACTTCAGCGGCGCATTTCAACAGTAAAGCCAGTTTGAGTGCTGAATTTTTCTTGAAGCATTATCGTAACTTACTCTTCTATTTGAGCTTGGTTTTTTATTAACTGATGGAAGTTTGCGTATGCTTCATCGCCTCTTACTTATAAACCTTTTATGTACTGCATTGTCTACGGAAGCACAGTTGCTGCCGGCGAATGATTGGCTGGTGCAACCGATTCAACAACCGGTTCGCATTGATACCGCCGGTGGTCAACAGGTTTTCTCTAACGGATTGTTGCGTCGGTCTGATTT
>DAIMYK010000019.1:0-13729 GCA_036734525.1 Sediminibacterium sp.
GTAGTCACAACCCTATTTTGATGACAGATGTCAATGATTTTACCAATCAGGGTGGGTGTCAATACCCCTTTGTTGTAATCTACCAGTATGCAAACGTCTGGTACCTTTTCATTGAAATACTGTTGAATCTGAAGCCAGATTTTTTCTTCCAGTGCAGCAGATAAATCAGCAGTTTCTTCCTCGTCCAGGCGCAACATTTGCTGGTTGCGAGACATTATACGTGTTTTATTTGTGGTAGGTCTGTCACCGGTCGTTACGACCTTGCTCACATCAATAGGAATGGCTTGCATGAGCTGCAGTAATTGCTTTCCGGCAGCATCCTCACCAACGACACTGATGATGGTTGTAGAGGCTCCTAATGCAGCCGTATTGATGGCCACATTGCCGGCACCACCGATGCGGGTCTCGGTTTTTTTAACGGCAACAACAGGAACCGGTGCCTCCGGAGAAATTCTGTCAACAGATCCCCAGCAGTAGGTGTCGAGCATTACATCTCCGACTACCAGCACCCGAAGTCCGTTTATCTTTTCAAATAGTACAGGGATCGTCATACCTGATTTTTTTTAGCCCTGGCTGCAGCGAAATAATACAATGGTACACCCAACAATGTTATGAGTAAACCGGGCCAGGTGTATTCGCTTTTAAAAAGCAACAGCAAAATACAGAAACCTATTCCCATACAAATATAAAGGGCGGGCAGGATAGGGTAGCCAACTGCTTTATAGGGGCGCTCTGCATCAGGCTGCTTTTTGCGCAAGATGAAAATACCAATAATGGTCAGGACGTAAAAAATTACCACAACAAATGAAACCATGTCCAGCAAATCACCATACTTACCACTCAGGCAAAGCAGAGAAGCCACTACACACTGTGCCCAGAGTGCCCAGGCGGGAACATGAAATTGATTCAGACTGGCTGCCTTCTTGAAGAACAATCCATCTCCGGCCATGGTGTGGTAAACGCGTGCCCCGGCAAGAATTAAGCCGTTGTTGCAACCAAAGGTGGAGATCATGATCATAATGGCAATCACATAGGTACCAGTCTCACCAAATATTACATTCGCAGCGGAAACAGCTACCCGATCAGACTTGGCAAAAGCAATTTGATCGAGGGGCAAAACACCGAGATACATCATGTTGCAGCTCACGTAAATCAGGGTTACGATACCTGTACCGAGCAATAGACTCCAGCCAATATTTTTGCGGGGATTTTTAATTTCACCGGCGATAAAAGTGACATTGTTCCATGCATCGCTGCTAAAAATGGAGCCTACCATAGATGCGGCTATAGCACCGGCAGCAGCTGCTCCTGTGAGTGGCAGCACAAAATCCTGCCAGTTAAAAGCGGTTCCGGCGGGAGGTGTCGTCATAGATCGCATATCCCATGCCTGTTGCCAGTTAGCTTGCCATACGTCGGGCTTGAGCATCCAGAAACCTGCTATGATGAGACCAAAGAGTGAAAGCAATTTGGTGACCGTGAAAGTTGTTTGAATCATTTTTCCTCCCTGAATTCCCCTGGAATTGATGTAGGTGAGCAAAACAATCATCCCAATGGCTACAAGTTGAGCAACATACACATGCCAGTTACCTATCGAGACAACGATGTTCGCTTCGTTGAGTTCAAGAACAGGAAAGAAATAAGCAGCAAACTTACAGAACGCAGCACCTACGGCTGCAATAGTGCCGGTTTGTATCACTGAAAAAAAGCTCCATCCATAAAGAAATCCAACCAGTGGATTATAGGATTCCTTGAGATAGACATATTGTCCACCTGCTTTGGGAAACATGGCGCTCAATTCACCGTAACTCAGGGCGGCAGTGAGTGTCATAAAACCCGTGATGAGCCAGACGGCCAGTAACCAGCCGGCACTGCCCACATGTCTGGTAATATCAGCACTCACTATGAAAATTCCTGAGCCTATCATGCTTCCTGCCACGATCATAGTAGCGTCGAGCAAACCCAGGGATGGTTTGAATTCGGAAGAGGTAGTTGTATTCATATCTGCACCGGCCCGCTTTTGTTCGGGAAGGGAAGATAATAAATAGAAATGAGATTTATTTCTTCGGATACATTTTGTTCAGACCGCTGATGAGATCTGCAGTGATATCGTAAGCAGGATCTTTGTAATAGATCAGGTCCGGATAATTGTTCAGGATGAGTGCATACCCCTTTTCCTGGTTATAGGTTTTAAGGTAATCTTCTATCTTCTTTTTTACATCTTGTAACTTCCTGATCTGTTCTTCCTGGAACTCGTCAGCCAGCATTTTTTCCTTTCCCTGAAAGGCCTTTTCCTGTTGAAGGAATTCCTGCTGCTTGGCAGCCATTTCAGCCTGTGAAAGCATCTGACTGAGTTTCTGCAGCTCCTGGTATTTATTGGTCAGGATTGTTCTCATTTGACCAATCTGACGTTGGTTTTCGTTGGCCTTTGTTTGCAACTGCAGCTGAATCTCCTTGTAATATTCGAATTGGCTTTGGAGGGAATCTCCTTCAAAATAGGCAACTTTATAATTGCCGGAAGGAACAGATGCAGTACTGTCAGAACCGGTTTTTCCGGATTTGCCGGAGAAATGGAAATAAAAAAGAACCAGTACTGCCAGGCCTAATACTGCCTGTATAATGGAGTTACTGTTTTTCATGTAGAAAGGTGTAAAGGTGGTTATTTGAATAGCCTGCAAAATACGCTATTTGCCGAAAATATGACTGCTTCCGGTCACTTGTTGGATGAAAAAAAGGCAGCAAGTATAACCCGCTGCCTAAAAAATGCTATCTATTTCAGTATTCACTACTCTTCTTCATCAAAACTCATAGCCTCGCGGGTAGTGGTCAGCACTTCATATTCTTCCTTGCTACCAACAATCAGGCCATCGAACTCTTTAAGACCGGTACCGGCAGGGATCAAATGTCCAGTGATCACATTTTCCTTCAGTCCTAACATAAGGTCTGCCTTGCCCTGTATGGCTGCCTGGCTGAGTACTTTGGTAGTCTCCTGGAAAGATGCGGCTGAGATCCAGCTCTGAACACCCAGTGATGCTTTGGTAATACCTAACAGTACAGGCTTGGCGGTAGCAGGATGTGCATCACGAATTTCTACGAGCTTTTTATCGCTGCGGCGAAGGATAGAATTTTCTTCTCTCAACTCGCGTAGAGTAATGATCTGGCCGGCTTTCAGCTTAGTGCTGTCACCGGGTTCTGTCACCACTTTTTTATCGTAGATACGATCGTTTTCCTGGATAAAGTCAAAGCGATCTTCCAGATCCTCCTCAAGGAATTTGGTGTCACCGGCATCAACAATCTCTACCTTCTTCATCATCTGACGAACGATCACCTCGATGTGTTTATCATTGATACGTACCCCTTGTAAACGATACACCTCCTGTATTTCATTCACCACATATTCCTGCACCGCATAAGGTCCTTTGATAGACAGAATATCGGATGGTGCTACTTGTCCGTCAGACATAGGGGTTCCGGCTTTTACGAAATCTCCGTCCTGAACAAGGATCTGGCGGGTCAGCGGAATGAGGTACTTCTTCACCATGCCATCTTTTGATTCAACGGTGATTTCTCTGTTACCTCTTTTCACGCCTCCGAATGACACCACACCATCGATTTCGCAAACAATGGCAGGGTTACCCGGATTTCTGGCTTCAAAAAGCTCCGTAACACGTGGCAGACCCCCTGTGATATCGCGGAGCTTACCAAGGATACGAGGAATCTTCACCAATACCTGTCCGGCTTTTACTTCATCTCCCTCTTCTACTACGATATGCGATCCAACGGGCAGATTGTAATGCTTTCCGTCTTTTCCGTTTCCAACAATCAAAGTAGGTATGCGTGTTTTGTCTTTCGTTTCGATCACCACTTTCTCACGGTGTCCTGTTTGCTCATCCGATTCATCGCGATATGTGATGCCATCGATGATATTTTCAAACTTGATACTACCATTGATCTCTGCGATGATAACATTGTTGAACGGATCCCATGTACAGATCACATCGCCTTTCTTCACAACAGCCCCGTCCTTAACGCTCAATATAGAACCGTAAGGAACGTTGTTGGTGATCATCAGACGATCGTTCTTCACGTCCATGATACGAACCTCACCGGTACGTCCGATAACTACTTTCACTTTCTTGCCCTCGTTGTTCTGAGCATCTACAGTACGGAGACCATCGAATTGAATGGTACCGTCAAACTTGGCTTGCAAAGAAGATTCAACAGAGGCAGAGCCTGCCACACCACCCACGTGGAAAGTACGGAGTGTCAGCTGAGTTCCTGGTTCACCGATAGATTGTGCTGCGATGATACCAACAGCATCACCCCGCTGCGCCATGTATCCTGTAGCCAGGTTAAGGCCATAACACTTCACGCAAACGCCTCTCTTGCTTTCGCAAGTAAGCACGGAACGTATCTCTACAGTTTCAATACCGGCTTCTTCTACTTTCTTAGATTCTTCGAATGTAATTTCTTCGCCCGCAGAAATGATCAGCTCATCTGTGATTGGGTGATATACATCGTGCAGAGAAGTTCTACCCTCAATCCGGTCGCTCAGTGGCTCAATAACATCCTCATTGTCTTTCAAGGCAGTCATGGCGATACCACGCAATGTACCGCAGTCCTCTTCACTGATTACAACATCTTGTGAAACATCCACGAGACGACGGGTCAGATAACCGGCATCGGCTGTTTTCAAGGCGGTATCCGCCAGACCCTTACGGGCACCGTGGGTAGAGATGAAGTAATCCAATACGTTCAGACCTCCTTTGAAGTTCGACAGGATGGGGTTTTCAATTACCTCGCTACCGGTGCTTCCGCTCTTACGTGGCTTAGCCATCAGTCCGCGGATACCCACCAGCTGCTTCACCTGTGTCTTACTACCACGGGCACCTGAATCGAGCATCATGAATACGGAATTGAATCCTTGTTTGTCGGTGGTCATTTCACGGATAAGACTTTCCGTGATCTTCATGTCAACACGACCCCAGATATCAATTACCTGGTTGTAGCGCTCGTTGTTGGTGATAAGACCCATGTTATAACTTTCCCATACCTCATCTACTTCAGCTTTTGCCGAGTTGAGGAGTTCATTTCTGATTTCAGGCACGATCAGGTCATTCACACTAAAGGAAAGACCACCCTTGAATGCCATGCGGAATCCAAGAGTCTTGATATCATCAAGGAAACGGGCTGTTTTGGGAACATTGGTGATTTTGATGATCTCTCCGATGATTTCACGAAGACTTTTCTTTGTCAGCAATGCATTCACGAAACCTACTTCAGCAGGAACATACTGATTGAACAATACACGACCTACAGTGGTATCGATCAGTTTCTTCACCAGTGTTCCGTTTTCGCGTACCGGTGTTTTGAGTTTGATGTTCGCGTGCAGATCTACGCGGCCCTCATTATAGGCGATCATCACTTCCTCCATGCTGTAAAAAGCCATTCCCTGACCTTTCACCACTTCACTGTCGGTAGATTTTTTGCCTTTGGAAATATAGTACAGACCCAGTACCATGTCCTGAGAAGGAAGGGTAATGGGCGTTCCATTTTGTGGGTTAAGGATGTTGTGAGATGACAACATCAGCAATTGTGCTTCCAGTATGGCAGCACTGCTCAGTGGCACGTGTACGGCCATCTGGTCACCGTCAAAGTCAGCGTTGAAGGAAGAAGTATCCAGCGGGTGCAGTTGTATTGCCTTTCCTTCTTCCAGTTTGGGCTGGAATGCCTGGATAGACAAACGGTGCAGTGTTGGGGCACGGTTGAGCAATACTGGGTGACCTTTCAGGATGTTTTCCAGGATATCCCAGATAACAGCCTCCTTGCGATCTACCAACTTCTTCGCCGATTTCACTGTTTTCACAATGCCACGCTCAATCAACTTGCGGATAACAAATGGCTTGAACAATTCGGCAGCCATGTCTTTCGGGAGACCACATTCGTGGATCTTAAGTTCCGGACCTACCACGATAACAGAACGACCGGAGTAGTCCACACGCTTACCCAACAGGTTTTGACGGAAACGACCTTGTTTTCCTTTCAGTACATCGGAAAGGGATTTCAGGGCACGTCCACCTTCAGCTTTAACGGCATTGGATTTACGGCTATTATCGAACAGGGAGTCGATTGCTTCCTGTAACATTCTTTTTTCGTTCCGCAGAATCACTTCAGGAGCTTTGATCTCGAGCAAGCGCTTCAAACGGTTGTTACGAATGATAACACGGCGATACAAATCGTTCAGATCAGAGCTGGCGAAACGACCACCATCCAGGGGTACAAGAGGACGCAGTTCCGGTGGAATCACAGGTATATATTGCATCACCATCCACTCGGGACGATTGGTGATGTGTGTTCCCGCTTCGCGGAATGATTCTACAACGCTCAAACGCTTCAGGGCATCAGCCTTTCTTTGCTGTGATGTTTCAGTTGCTGCGGAGTTACGCAGAGAGAAACTCAGTTCATCGAGATCGATGCGCTCTAAAAGTGCATGTACTGCTTCAGCACCCATCTTGGCGATGAATTTATTGGGGTCCTCATCCGGCAGATACTGATTGTCTTTTGGCAGGGCATCAATGATATCGAGGTACTCCTCTTCTGTCAGCAGATCACCCATCTTCAGACCTTCACGAATACCATTCTGTATCACCACAAAACGTTCATAGTAAACGATGGTCTCGAGTTTCTTGGAACTCATTCCCAACAGATATCCGATTTTATTGGGCAGACTTTTAAAATACCAGATATGAACAACGGGCACAACAAGTTTGATGTGTCCCATGCGCTCGCGGCGAACTTTTTTCTCCGTTACTTCCACACCGCAACGATCGCAGACGATGCCTTTGTAACGAATACGTTTGTATTTTCCGCAGGCACATTCATAGTCCTTTACCGGACCGAATATTCTTTCACAAAAAAGTCCATCCCGCTCTGGTTTGTAAGTGCGGTAGTTGATGGTCTCAGGTATCAACACTTCACCGAAACTTCTTTCCAGGATACTGTCCGGAGAAGCAAGGCTGATGGTGATTTTTGAGAAGGAAGGTCTGGGTTTATTGTCTCTTTTGAATGCCATATTACTGATGATAATTTGAGATGAATTTAAGTACTGCTGTTTTTTTTGGAGGGATATTCGCCGGCAAAATTTTGTCTTGCCGGCGAATAACGGAGTTACTTATAAAGCAACTTCCGCTGCACCTTCCTTTATTCAAATTTCAGATCCAGACCGAGACCCCTTAATTCATGTACAAGTACATTGAATGATTCGGGAACACCGGCTCTTGGGATATTATCGCCTTTCACGATGGCTTCATACGTCTTAGCGCGACCTATGATATCATCGGATTTCAGTGTCAACAATTCCTGGAGGATGTTAGATGCACCATATGCTTCGAGTGCCCATACTTCCATCTCACCGAAACGCTGACCACCGAATTGGGCTTTACCACCCAGTGGCTGTTGGGTAATGAGACTGTATGGTCCGATAGAACGGGCGTGCATCTTATCATCTACCATGTGGTGCAACTTGATCATGTAGATAACACCTACGGTAGCTTTCTGGTGGAAACGCTCACCTGTTTCTCCATCATAGAGGTAGGTGTGACCGTTGCGTGGAATACCTGCATCGTTACAATATGATTCGATTTGATCGGTAGATGCACCATCAAAAATGGGGGTAGAGAATTTCAATCCCAATTTCTTACCTGTCCATCCCAGGATGGTTTCGTAGATCTGACCCAGGTTCATACGGGAAGGTACCCCCAATGGATTAAGAACTATGTCCACAGGCGTTCCGTCTTCCATGAATGGCATGTCTTCAGCACGAACGATCTTGGCAACGATACCCTTGTTACCGTGACGACCGGCCATCTTATCTCCCACTTTCAGCTTGCGCTTAACAGCGAGATATACTTTGGCAAGTTTGAGTACACCGGCGGGCAATTCATCTCCAATAGAGATATTGAATTTCTCGCGCTTGTAACGACCCAGTTCTTCGTTGTATTTAATGTTATAATTATGCAGAAGCGTGTTGATGAGGTCATCGGTCTTAGCATCACCTGTCCATCCGAGCGGATTAACATTCTGGTAATCGATTCCACTCAGGCTCTTGGCATTGAACTTAGATCCTTTGGCAATCAGCACTTCACCGAAATTGTTGCTCACGCCGGCAGAAGCCTTATCCTTCAAAAGTGTCTGCAGTTTTTCCAGCAGCAATTCTTGCAGGTTTCCAACATTCTGGGTGTGAACTTTTTCAACTTTTTCCAAGAGAGCTTTTTCACGGATCTTACCATTCTTATCTTTCTTGGCACGCTGGAAAAGCTTCTTATCTATTACCACTCCTTCAGTACCGTTGGGTGCTTTCAGAGAAGCATCTTTTGCATCACCTGCTTTGTCTCCGAAGATGGCACGCAATAATTTTTCTTCCGGAGTAGGATCGGATTCGCCCTTTGGTGTGATCTTACCTATCAGAATATCTCCTTCTTTAACAGTAGCGCCGATGCGGATGATACCATGTTCATCGAGGTCTTTGGTTGCC
Source organism: Sediminibacterium sp. (assembly GCA_036734525.1). GTDB lineage: Bacteria > Bacteroidota > Bacteroidia > Chitinophagales > Chitinophagaceae > Sediminibacterium. The sequence goes on from DAIMYK010000019.1 coordinate 8,531, forward strand.
TCTTCAGATACGTTGGGGATATCCGGAGTAAGTTCCTCTTCACCCAGTTTGGTATCTCTCACTTCGAGTTCATATTCCTCGATGTGAACAGAAGTAAAGAGGTCTTCACGAACCACTTTTTCACTGATTACGATGGCATCTTCAAAGTTGTAACCTTTCCAAGGCATGAAGGCCACCTGCAGGTTACGACCCAGTGCAAGTTCACCCTCTTTGGTAGCATAGCCTTCGGTAAGGAAGTCACCTTTTTTCACTTTCTGCCCCTTTCTAACAGCTGGACGGAGGTTGATACAGGTTGCCTGATTCGTTTTAACGAATTTAGTGAGCCTGTACACCTGGAGGTCTTCATTGAAGCTCACAAGACGATCGATGTCATTGCGATCATAGCGAACGTGAATCTCGTTGGCATCAACAAATTCAACAACTCCATTTCCTTCAGCATGCATCTGGATACGAGCATCCCGGGCAGCTTTTCCTTCCAGACCTGTACCCACGATAGGAGATTCAGGACGGAGCAATGGAACAGCCTGGCGTTGCATGTTCGATCCCATCAATGCACGGTTGGCATCATCGTGCTCGAGGAAGGGAATCAGGGAAGCACTCAAACCAACAATTTGGTTGGGGGCTACGTCCATGTATTCAACTTCCTCTCTATCAAGTATGGGGAAATCTCCTGTTTGACGGGAAACTACTTTTTCTTCCATGAACTCTCCTTTATCACTTAAGGGAGAATTGCTTTGGGCAAGCTTAGCAGTATCTTCTTCCTCTGCGCGCAGGAAAGTCAGTTCTTTCATGTTCACTTTACCATTCTGCACTTTGCGATACGGCGTTTCAATGAAGCCCATATCGTTGATGGATGCATGCACACAAAGGGTAGAGATCAATCCGATGTTCGGTCCTTCAGGTGTTTCGATGGTACACAATCTACCGTAGTGTGAGTAGTGTACGTCACGCACCTCGAAGCCGGCTCTTTCGCGGCTCAGACCACCTGGTCCGAGAGCTGAAATACGGCGTTTGTGGGTAATCTCACTCAGCGGATTTGTTTGGTCAAGGAACTGAGAGAGCTGTGATGTTCCAAAGAATGAATTGATAACTGAAGACAGTGTACGTGCATTGATCAGGTCAACGGGTGTGAAAACCTCGTTGTCACGCACGTTCATACGCTCACGGATGGTTCTGGCCATACGAGCCAGACCTACCCCAAACTGAGCATACAGTTGTTCACCCACGGTACGTACCCGGCGGTTGCTCAGGTGATCGATGTCATCGATCTCAGCCTTGGCATTGGTAAGGCGTACCAGGTATTTAATGATTTCAATGATGTCCTGCTTGGTCAATACTTTTTTCTGCAGCGGGAAATCAAGGCCGAGTTTGCGGTTGATTTTGTAGCGACCTACTTCTCCGAGGTCGTAACGTTTATCGCTGAAGAACAGTTTGTCGATAATACCACGGGCAGTCTCATTATCGGGGGCATCTGCTCCGCGCAACTGGCGGTAGATCAACTGAACGGCTTCCAGTTCACTGTTGGAAGTGTCTTTGTTGAGGGTATTGTAGATGATGGCGTAATCTCCACCCACATCTTCCCGCTGGATGAAAACACTTTTCACATTCAATTCTATGATGGTAGCCACCGCTTCTTCATCGAGAACGGTATCACGCTCCATTACCACTTCGTTTCTTTCGATGCTCACTACCTCACCGGTATCTTCATCCACAAAATCTTCTACCCAGGTTCTCAGAACGCGGGCAGCCAGCTTTTTATCAAGGTGAGCATTGAGAGATTTTTTATCTGCCTTCACTTCCACTGCCATTCCGAAAAGTTCCAGGATGTCTTTGTCCGTTTCATATCCGATAGAACGAAGTAGGGTTGTTACGGGGAATTTCTTTTTACGATCGATGTATGCATACATCACGTTGTTGATATCGGTAGCAAATTCCATCCAGGCACCTTTGAAAGGAATTACGCGGGCGGAATAAATTTTGGTACCGTTGGGGTGAATGCTTTGTCCAAAGAAAACACCGGGTGAACGATGCAGTTGAGAAACTACTACACGCTCAGCACCGTTGATCACGAATGTACCACGGGGGGTCATGTAGGGAATATTTCCCAGGAACACATCCTGTACAATAGTCTGGAAGTCCACATGCTCCTCGTCGTTACAGCTCAGGCGGAGTTTCGCTTTCAGCGGAACAGCGTAGGTAAGACCACGTTCCATACACTCTTCAATGGTGTAACGGGGTGGATCGATGAAATAATCCATGAACTCCAGCATAAAGATGTTGCGGGTATCCGTGATTGGAAAATTTTCCTTGAAAACACGGAAGAGTCCCTCCACATTCCTTTTATCGGGTGTGGTCTCTAACTGAAAAAATTCTCTGAATGATTCTAACTGGATGTCGAGGAGGTCAGGAGCTTCTGCCAAATGCTTAGTTTTTCCGAAGCCGACCCTGTTGTGCAATGTAGTTGTTGACATATGTGCGTAAAAGCGTTCTCGAGTTTGGCATTTTGGGTTGTAGGGTATTCTTCAAAAGCACTGGTAATCAGACACATACCATGTTCTCAACTGAAGAGAACCTGCACTATACCCAAATAGCCCAAAATATAGGACCGCAAAGGTAGGAATTATGGGGGAACGGGAAAAACAAATTTTGGACCAAACTGCCCATTGTTGAAAAAAAAAGTGAGAAAAGTAAACTCCCCGGGCAAGGCAACAGACGTTAGGAATTAATATTATAATTACCAGTCCTATACATATATACTTATAATTGTATGTTTTAATTTTAAAAGAATCAATTTGGGGCCATAAAAAAACCGACCCCGCCAAAGGCGGAGCCGGTCGTAATACGGGAAGTATGAAAGAATTACTTGATCTCTACTTCTGCACCTGCTTCTTTCAGCTTGGCAGCCAGATCGTCTGCTTCTGCTTTAGAAACACCTTCCTTAACTGGCTTGGGTGCTCCGTCAACCAGGTCTTTCGCTTCTTTCAGTCCGAGACCGGTTAACTCTTTAACTATTTTCACCACAGTCAGCTTGCTGGCACCACCGTTAACGAGAATTACATCGAAAGATGTCTTCTCTTCGGCTGCTGCAGCTCCGCCGCCGTCGCCGGCTGCTACTACCACTGCTGCTGCTGCGGGTTCAATACCATAATCTGCTTTCAGAACATCTGCGAGTTCCTGTACTTCTTTCACAGTCAAGCTTACAAGAGCTTCTGCGAGTGCTTTTACGTCTGCCATAGTTTGTAAATTTTTTCCGTCTTCATGTCACCTGGGTGATCCGACGGAGGGTTTAAAAAAATTTTGCCGTTAGGCGGTTATCTGAATGAAAAATTCCAAAATTGTTTATGCCTCTGCCGGGGCGGTACCTGCCTGCTTCTCGTGGTGGTGCAATAAAGCAGACAATACACGTTTGGCAGGAGACTGCAACAAACCAATAACTTCTCCGATGAGTTCGTTCTTCGTTTTGATTTTGGTCAGGGCAGCCAGTGAATTGTCTCCCACAAATACATCGCCGCCAATGAACGCAGCTTTCAGCACGGGGCGCTCGCTGTTGGCAGATTTGCGGAAAGAGCTGATGATTAATGCAGGCTCCTTGGGGTTCTCAGAGAACATCAAGGCTGTTACACGATGAAGAGAATCATACACGCCGGCATATTTCTCGGCATCCAGTGCTTCCAGCGCTTTGCGGATCAGGGTGTTTTTAGCAACCTTCATTTCCACTCCCTGGTTGAAGCAGGCGCGACGCAGATTGCTCACCTGCTCAACTGTCAAAGATTCTGTGTCGGTTACGTAGAAGTTATTGTACTGCCCAAATTTTTCTTTGAGCACTTCAATCACTTCATTTTTTTCTGTCTTGGTCATAACTAATTTTTTTTAGTACCCGGGTCATTTCCCTGTGCCTGCGGCACAGAGATCGCAGGGATTAGTTGATTAAAGATTTGGTGTCGAGAGCGATTCCCGGACTCATGGTACTTGCCATGCTAATGCCTTTCAGGTAAATACCCTTTGCAGATGAGGGTTTCAACTTGATGATGGCATTGATGAGCTCAGCACTGTTTTCAGCGATCTTCTCCGGTGAGAAAGATACGCGTCCGATGGATGCGTGAACAATACCTGTTTTGTCTACTTTGAAGGCGATTTTACCACCTTTCACCTCATTGACAGCAGCAGCTACGTCATTGGTAACTGTTCCTGTTTTGGGGTTGGGCATCAGGTTACGTGGACCCAGCACCTTACCCAGTTTACCTATTTTAGGCATTACTGCAGGTGTGGCGATGATTACATCGACTTCAACCCAGCCACCTTCAATTTTGGTGATGAACTCATCGAGACCCACAAAATCTGCACCTGCTTCTTTAGCAGCTGCTTCTTTATCAGGTGTACAGAGTACAAGAACTTTTTTTGTCTTACCGGTACCATGTGGAAGGGATACAGTTCCCCGAACCTGCTGGTCGGCTTTTTTTGGATCCACACCCAAACGGATGTGCAGGTCAACTGAACTATCAAATTTGGTACAGTTGATTTCTTTAACTAGGGCAGAGGCATCCTTGAGGGAATACACTTTGTTTTTATCCACCTTAGTTATTGCTACTTTTCTTTTTTTAGTAAGTGCCATGTGCTAATTTTTTAACAGCCAAAGCTGTCAGGTGAATAATTTATTTTTCCCAGGGTGCTTGACCTTCAACAGTGATACCCATGCTGCGTGCCGTTCCGGCTACCATGCTCATGGCGCTATTAACTGTGAAAGCATTTAAATCTGACATTTTATCTTTCGCGATCGCCTCGATTTGTTCCCAGGTCACTTTGCCCACTTTTTGGCGGTTGCTCTCTTTAGAGCCGGACTGGATCTTGGCTGCCTCCATGAGCTGAACAGCTGCCGGGGCGGTCTTGATGATAAAGTCAAAAGATTTGTCGGAATAAACCGTAATAAGAACGGGTACTACTTTACCCATTTTGTCCTGCGTTCTAGCATTGAATTGCTTGCAGAACTCCATAATGTTTACCCCCTTGGAACCGAGGGCCGGTCCAACGGGTGGTGCAGGATTGGCGTGTCCGCCTTTCACCTGCAGCTTGACGAAGCCGGAGATTTCTTTGGCCATGTTATTCGATTTTATTGGTGATAGCGTCCTGAAATTTTATCAGGACTCCCAAATTCAATCATTCTCGTTAAAGAACTTTTGGGGCAGCAAAATTACAGCTTTC
>DAIMYK010000020.1:0-13697 GCA_036734525.1 Sediminibacterium sp.
CACTTAAAATAGCATGCCCCGGAAAAGAAGATTGGATAACATTAAAAATGGCTTTTTCCGCAGCGTGATCTGCTTCCGTTACCAGGTTGTTGATGCCTTCCTTGTTGCTGATGCTGAACTGGCCATTGAAATAATGCACCATTTCTTTGGCGCCTGCATCTGCGGCCCTGAGCAGGGTTTCTTTGAACATAGGACAAAAGTAAGGCAGCCGGGAACCTTATGGAAATAAAAAAGAAGCCTGCGACCCGCTTTAACAGGTTTTTTAAGGGATTGCATTACTTTCAGCCAACATCGTATTATCTTGTCATCCGATGCAATTGTCGGTTGTAATTGTACATTATAAAGTACCTGCTCATTTAGAGCAATGTCTTTGCTCGCTGAAGCGTGCATTACCTGGCACGTCTGCAGAGGTAATCGTGGTGGACAATGGTCCGGACACGTCTGCTCAGCCTGAACTGTCTGGTCGATTTCCCGATGTAAAATGGATTACGCCGGGCAAAAACCTTGGCTTCGCCGCGGGATGTAATTTGGGATGGCGGATAGCTAAAGCAGAGAACATATTATTCCTCAATCCTGATACGTTGGTGACTTCCGCTGCCATAACCCAATGCCTGTCAGCACTTGCTTCTGCTGACGCTGTTGGCTGCAGATTGATCAACGGCAGGGGACTGTTTTTGCCGGAAAGCAAACGAGACATACCTCATCTGCGATCTGCGGCTTTCAAGATTACAGGACTCGCCTCTCTTTTTCCGGCCTCCCCGTTTTTCAATCAATATGCACTGGGTGAAATGAGCGAAAAGTTCTCAGGGGAAGTGAACATTCTTACCGGGGCTTTTATGCTGGTGAAAAGACCGGTGCTCGAAAGGCTGGGCGGGTTTGATGAGTCATTTTTTTTATATGGAGAGGACATTGACTTTTGCAAAAGGATGAAAGATGCCGGTTGCATCATCCGATATGAGGGTGAAGAAGCCGTGATTCATTGTAAGGGAGCCAGCTCATCTGACAAGAGCGGGGCTTATTTTCATCATTTCTACCGTGCAATGTCTGTTTATGTGGGCAAGTATTATTCTTTTCCGCTAGCGCCTTTGTTACAACTGATCATTTTCTTGTGGCAATGGCTTCATCGCCTGTTATATGCCGTTAAAAAGACGGCCTTTCCCATTCAGGCCATTGATCCACAAAAAGCGAATTGGGTGCTCGTGGGGGAAAAGAGCGAAACAGATTTGTTGGTGGATAGGTTGAGAGATGAATGGGGACAGGAGCTGCGGGTGACAGCAATCGATTTGGCCGCTGCACCTGCAAAGCATCAAACGCCTTCAAATTCTGTGGTTGTTTTTTGCATTGGAAAACTTTCTCTTGAATCGGTAATTCAAAAAGTTCAGATAGAGCAGCAAGCCACCGCAACATTGTATTGGCATGTAAATAGTTCTTCGATGGCAGGTTCCGGCCGTTCCTACCTCTTTTCCAGCTGATCATCCTTTGAAGAAAGAGCAAGTGAATGCAATTCAGTAGCTTCGCACAAAGGATCTTGCATGCCCCTGATTAATTTACAGCTGCCGAATAACTTGTTGAAAGCGCTTCGGTTACCGCTGAATAGTCCGAGAAGCCAGCAGCTAAGGGTGCTAAAAAAATTACTTAAAAAAGCGAGGTTCACGGAATTCGGACAACACCATCGATTTGATGAGATACTTTATAGCAAGCATGTTGGAAAAAAGTTTCAGGAGCTGGTACCCGTATCTAATTACAACAGCATGTACAAAAACTGGTGGTATAAGTCGATGGAGGGCTATCCGGATGTATGTTGGCCGGGTAAGATCAGGTATTATGCCTTGAGCAGCGGTACCAGCGAATCGGCCAGCAAATACATTCCTATTACAAAAGAATTGCTCAGGGGGAATAAAATTGTGATGATCAAACAGCTCCTGAGTTTGCGTACCTATGAAAACCTGCCGCTCGCTACCATAGGAAAGGGCGGGCTGGCATTGGGGGGAAGTACCGATCTGCAAAAGGGTTCCGGCTATCTGGCAGGAGACCTGAGTGGCATCACTGTAAAGAAGTCGCCCTTTTGGTTTCAACCTTTTTATAAGCCCGGAAAGAAGATTGCTAAAGAACGTGACTGGAACAAGAAACTGGAAGAGATTGTAGAGCGCGCACCTCAGTGGGATATCGGCTTTTTAATTGGTGTACCTGCCTGGATACAAATGTGTGTCGAGATGGTGATTGCACGGTATGGATTGAAAAACATTCATGAGATGTGGCCCAATCTTGCGGTCTTTGTTCATGGCGGCGTGCATTTTGAGCCCTATAAGAAAGGCTTTGAAAAATTACTGGGTCGCCCGATTACTTATATTGAAACCTATCTTGCCAGTGAGGGATTCATTGCTTATCAGGATAGACAACATGCCAAAGGGATGCGACTGGTAACCAACGAACATCTTTTTCTGGAGTTCATTCCCTTTGATGATAAAAATTTTACTGCCGATGGAGATCTGGTCAGTCAACCAGAGGTGCGCATGATTCATGAAATTGAAGAGGGAAAAGACTATGCCCTGTTGATCAGTACGACTGCCGGGGCATGGCGCTATTTGATTGGAGACACGGTGCGGCTGGTGGACAAGCAAAATTCAGAGATCATCATCACCGGAAGAACCAAACATTTTTTAAGCCTGGTGGGGGAGCACCTGAGCGTAGACAACATGAACAAGGCCATACAACTTACGGCAGAGCAATTCAATATCAGCATACCCGAGTTCACGGTGGCAGGCGTTCCCTGCGACTCTTTTTTTGCCCACCATTGGTATATAGCGTGCAATGATTCTGTGAATAAAGACCAGTTGCGGGAAGCGATCGACCATCATCTCAAGGAACTCAATGATGATTATGCTGTCGAACGAAAGGCGGCTTTGCGGGAAGTAAGATTGGATGTGCTGGAAGAGTCGGTTTTTCTATCCTTCATGCAATCTCTTGGCAAGCTGGGCGGACAGCATAAGTTTCCCAGGGTAATGAAAGGAGAGATGCTGAATAAATGGCAAAAATTTTTAAAAGATATTTCCCCAACGGCTAATCATTGGCCGGCACAATGGTAGAATATCCATTAACTTGAGGTACTTATGACTGATGCCGTTTTAAAAGGCTTGCTGCTTGGCTTTTTTTTGGCCATTTCTGTGGGACCGGTCATTTTCGCCATCATCAAGCACAGCATCAATCATGGGAAAAAAGCAGGCTACTTCCTGGTTGCGGGTATTTCTGCCAGCGATATTGTATTGGTATTGGTTGCCCACTTCTTTACACAGCTTTTTCATTCCCTCCTGGTACACAAGCAGGCAATTGCGATAGGAGGTGGAATATTTCTTATGCTCCTCGGGTTGTATACCCTGTTCATTAAAAAAGTAAAGACAGATGAAGCCAATCGGCTGGTGGACAAAGAGTATAAGGCGCATCATTACGCAGGAATGTTTTTTTCGGGCTTTCTTATCAATATTTTGAATCCTGCTGTTTTTTTGTTCTGGCTGGCATGGACAACTGCAGTGCATGCTGATGCGGAATCGATGCCTCACCCCAATACCTATCAGTTCATTGTTTTTGGCACCTGTCTGCTTTTTGTTTTGCTGACAGACCTGTTAAAGGTTTTCATGGCGGCACGGCTGAGGAAAAAACTAACACCGAAGGTGTTGCGCATTATTAATATTATTTCAGGAATTATTTTGGTTGGATTTGGACTGGTGTTGGCAACCGGATTGCTGGCATCTGCTCCGGGAACCCATTGATAAAACAATGCGACAGGGAACTTTTATTTTAATGTTTCTATTGATGAGCGCCTGTGCATCCGCGCAAACAGATTTATTGGTGTTCAAAAAAAACGGCAGAACCATACAATCCTGGTCGTCCGGCAGTTACATTATCTTTCAAATGGAGAACAGACAATGGCTGGAAGGATTTGTCAGAAAAGTCTGGCGCGATAGCGTGCGCATTGATCTTGTCAAACTCAACCGTGTTATTAATAACTGGGGATTTTATTCAATGGATACTGCCCGCATGGGATTAATTGATTTGCACGTGAAGGAACTACGTGCCTTGCCCAGGAAAAATTTTTCATACAATATCCTTAGCAATGGTCAGCTGTTTAAATTGGGGGCTATTGGTTATGCCAGTCTCAACATCATCAATAACTTGTCTAGCAAAGACCCTGTTTTTGCTCCGGAAAATGCATCGAAGCTGGGAATTGCGGGGCTCGTATATTTAGGAGGCGCAATATTGGGCTCATTTCATCGCACCTACTGGGAGGTAGGAAAGAAGTATCGGTTTGTGATTGTTCCAATTGCACCACCTGACCCTGTTCAAAAACCACCACTACAATAGAATAGATATGGCTTTTTCGTTGATGACAGTTTGGCGAAAGTTTTGGAAGTGGCTTCCGCGGATGCTATTCTATCTTTTCATCAGTTCCTTTATTTATATAGTCCTGTGTCGGTTCATCATGCCCCCTATCACAATTATGCAAATCACGAATGCATGGGGAATTGGATTCAAGCGGGACTATGTCAGCTGGGAACAGATTTCCCCCGCAGTTAAACTTGCTGCGATTGCCAGCGAAGACCAGTCATTCACCGATCATGGGGGTTTTGATTGGGATGCAATTTTACAAAGTTTGCGTAACAGTAAATACGGTAATTAAACAAAAATTTCACAGTGTTTTGGCGCCAGCACGATCACTCAACAAGTTGCCAAAAATGTTTTTTTATACAACGGGACCGGAGTATTCCGCTATATCAGAAAATTACCTGAAGTGTATTTTACCAAGATGATTGAATGGTTTTGGGGGAAGAAAAGAATTCTCGAAGTATATCTCAATGTTATCGAAATGGGTCCGGGCATTTTTGGCATCGAAGCTGCCGCACAGACGTATTTCGGAAAACCGGCCTCCCGACTCAGCAGGGCCGAAGCTGCTATGATCATTGCCTGTCTTCCTAATCCTCGCAGGTTTACGGTTAAGCCGATGAGCAGACGCGTTTCCTGGCGTTATCCGCAGATATTGCGTGAGATGAACAATATTGAAGATGATGAGGACATTCGGTTGCTGATAAAAAAATAATCTCTTCCGTCAGGAAGCAATCATCTTTTCTACCGAACCAATTGCTGCCTGCAACCGTTGCTCATCATTGCCTGTAATGATTGACCAGGGAGTGGATTGATTCAGCAAGAGGTCTTTATAGATATGAAACAGCTCGATCCTGTTTTTGTCATCCGGATATTCTCTCAACTCATCCTTCACCCAGGGAAGATCCGGAGCGCAAAGCAGATAGCCGTCATATTTTCTTTTGGCAATTTGGTCCAGAATAAAGGCATGACATTGTCCGAAAACATATTCGCACCAGACTTTCATCACATACATGTCTGTATCAATGAATAAAATTGGCGGGTGATGAGATGTAATTAGATCATGAGAATTGATCCAGCAATTTTCTTTGGCTGACCAGCTCCATTGTTGTTCGATTTTCCGGGCATATTCTTCTTCCAGCGCCAGCTGCCCCCGGGCGATTTCCAATAACTGAGCAATGGTTTAGTTGGTTCCGGTCGCAAGAAGATAGGAACGGGCAAATTCGGGACACCATTCAGTGTGGAAATGTTGAGCCAGCTCTTCACACAGGGTGCTTTTGCCCGTTGATTCAGGGCCAACAATAACTATTTTCCGGATCATGAATAAAACAGCAGGAGAGAAACAAATATAAGCAAGCTTTTACAACGACGCTGACTGCTCTGAGGACCTACTGGCTTTTTGTTGCCAGCTGATCAGTCCGGCAATGGCCAGCACCAGTAAGACTACGAACTGAACGCTGGTGAACATGAATCCTTTGACAAAATACAAAGGGATTGAGGCAAGATTGGTAGCGATCCAGAAGTACCAACTGGCCACTTTCTTTTTTGCCATGCACCACATGCCTGTGTAAGCAGTTGCAGAAGCGAAGGCGTCTGCCAGCGGGATTGCTTCAGGGGCGAAAGCTTTCTTTGCCCAGATGAGTGCAGCCAGTAATATACAATAAGCCCCGGTTACAAACAGAAGTTGTTGTTGCCAGTCTTTCCGCGAGTTATGGGTAATTGAAAGTACAGGACTGCCGGAGACCTGGTCTTTGCGACTCCAGAGCCACCAACCATAGATACTCATTATAGTATAGTACAAATTGACGCTTGCCTCGCCAAGTAAGTGACTTTTGATGCTCAGATAAACATAGAGCGTGGTGTTGATCAGGCCGGTTGGATATACCCAGATACTTTCTTTCCTGCTGAACCAAACACTTACAATGCCCGCAATTACAGCGATGAATTCGACAGGGCCCGTATGCAACAGACCGTCATAAAAGGATTGGTATATTTCGGGTAATGACAAGCAGGCGGACTTTGACCGAGAGAGGAAGAGCTGTTGTTATTCAGCTTCGGCCACCACTTCTTTAACTTCGGGGATCATCCGCTTCATCATTCCTTCAATGCCGGCCTTGAGGGTGATCATTGAGGAAGGACAACCGCTGCAACTTCCCTGAAGCATGAGATTGACAACGCCGTTTTCATAGCTTTTGAACTGAATGGCACCACCATCCATTTCAACGGCAGGCTTCACATAGTTTTCCAACAGTTCTTTAACCCGCTTTACGATGTCATCATCATCGGCATGAACTGTGTTGCCACCAACGGGCTGCATCTGCGCCAACTCTTCTTCGTTGACTACGACACCACCGTTTTCCAGGTATTCTTTGAGGAATTGTTTGATAGCGGGGATCACATCCTGCCAGTCTTCGGTTTCGGCGGTTTTAGTGAGGGTAACAAAGTTGCTGGCGATGAAAACGCTTTTCACAAAAGGAAACCCAAACAGTTCTTTCGCAAGAGGTGAAGGGGCGGCCAGACTTTCTTCAGCAAAATCGATGCTCTTTCCCGGATACAATAATTTGTTGGCAACAAATTTCATGGTCTCCGGATTCGGTGTCATTTCGGTATAAATGCTGATAACAGGATTGCCGGTAGTAATCATACGAGTCAAATTAATATATACAAAGATAAACAAATCAAAAGCCTAAAGGGTTGCCTGCCTGACATACAGGTGCCTTTTTTCGGATTTCGTAAAGTAAGACAATCAGTTCCTGTCGCTGACAATGCGCAGTTTGGCGTAATTCAGCATGATTTTTTTCTCTCCGTTGTTCTCGAACACAATGGTCGCTACCGGGTTATGTGCCGAACCCTCGATGCGGGTGACTTTTCCGAAGCCAAACTTTTGGTGCTCTACATCCTGGCCGACTTCCAGACGGGAGGTATCACTGGGAGTAAAATTAGCTGAAGGCTGATGCTCAACAACTTTTGGTGCCGTTGGAGTGATATAAGAGGGCGATGCAGGCGTAGCCGGCTTTTTTCTTGCCGCCGCACCCTGACTCATCGGCAGGTCGTTATAATCTCCCCAGCCTCCGTTTCTGTTGAAAGCAGGACGGCCCGCACACCATCCGCACATTGCTCTGCTGCTGGCACCCGAATAGGATTTATCAAGATATTTTTCCGGGATCTCTTCCAGGAAACGACTGGGGTCGTTTTGCACCAATTGACCATAGCGGTAACGGGTATTGGCATAGCTCAGCCATAATTTTTGCTTGGCACGCGTGATGGCCACATAAAACAATCGACGCTCCTCTTCCAGGTCCTCACGTGTATTGATGCTCATCATACCGGGAAAAAGATTTTCCTCCAAACCTCCCACAAACACACACTCGAATTCCAGTCCCTTGGCAGCATGTATGGTCATCAGCTTCACCACATCTGATTGCTGGTTGTCATCGTCTGCATCTGTGTGCAAGGCGATCTGTTGTAAATAAGACCCCAATGATTTATCGCCCAGCTCTCCGTCATCGTTCGACGGGCTCTCCGTCCATTCTTTGATGGAGTTCAGTAATTCCTGCAGGTTATTGTATCTGTCAAGCCCCTCCGCCGATTTATCATTGAACAATTCCTTGACCAGTTCCGAATGCTTACCAACCTGGTTGGCAACATCATAGGCATTCTTGCTGGTAAGAATACTTTGGAAATAACGGATCATGGTAACAAAGTTGCTGATGCTTTGCAGGGTTCCGGCACGGAATCCAAATTCAGCAGCTCTTGACATGACTTCGAAAACTGTGATCCTGTTCTCGTTGGCGGCTATCACCATTTTTTCTACGGAGGTTTTACCGATGCCCCGAACAGGATAATTAATGATTCGCTTCAATGATTCTTCATCGGAAGGATTGACGGTCACCCGCAGATAGGCCAGCAGGTCTTTCACTTCCTTGCGTTGATAGAAGCTGACGCCCCCATAAATTTTACAGGGGATGCCCATGCGGCGAAGGCTTTCTTCGAAAGAACGGCTTTGAGCATTGGTGCGATAAAGAATGGCGAAATCGTTGTTGCTGAAATGGTTTCGAAGTTTTTGTTCCTGAATGGCATCTGCCACCATTTTTCCTTCATCGTTATCAGTCATGGTGCGTACCAGCCGGATCAGTTCTCCTGAAATATTTTCTGTCCACAGTTCTTTCTGAATCTGCCCCTGGTTTCTTTTGATCACTTCGTTGGCTACTTCCAAAATGTGTGCACTGCTGCGATAATTTTGTTCCAGTTTGATGAGACGCACATCGTCATAATCCTTCCGGAATTGCAAAATATTTTCAATGGTTGCGCCGCGGAAGCTATAGATGCTTTGTGCATCATCACCTACTACGCAAATGTTTTCATGAACGGCTGCCAGCAGCTTGGCAATGCGATATTGTACCGGATTGGTATCCTGGTATTCGTCTATGAGTACATAGCGGAACTTGTGTTGGTATTTGTGCAGTATATCAGGAAAGTTATTGAGCAGCTCGTACATTTTGAGCAGCAGGTCGTCGAAGTCCATGGCACCATTGCGAAAACAGCGCTCACAATAGGACGCATAAATCTGTGCGATTGCCGGCTTCTTGGCTCTGGTGTCTTCCTGCTGTATTGCCGGCTCTTCGGCATACATGTCGGGATAGATCAGTGCATTTTTGGCCCATGATATGCGGCTGCCCACTGCGGCGGGTTTGTATTCTTTCTCATCCAGTCCCAGTTCGCGAATGACAGTTTTAATAACAGAACGACTGTCTTCTGTATCGTAGATGGTAAAGTTGGAAGGGTAACCCAGGTGCCTGGCTTCCGCCCGCAGAATGCGGGCAAAAACACTGTGGAAGGTTCCAATGTAAAGGTTGCGTGCTTCGTTGTTGCCAAGAATTTTTTCAATTCGCTCTTTCATCTCGGCTGCCGCCTTGTTGGTAAAAGTCAGCGCCAGAATGTGAAATGCATCCACGCCATTGTGCATCAGGTGTGCGATGCGCGTTGTTAAAACCTTGGTTTTTCCGCTGCCCGCACCCGCTATGATCATCAGCGGACCATTGATGTGTTGTACTGCTTCTTTTTGTTGCTCATTCAGCCCCGACAAATAATTCACCATGCCCGCAAGTTACATGCTTGTAACAGGAATTGGTTGCAAATCGCTGCAAGTCCTTCAGCTTTTTTTATGCACATATTTTTGTTTCATCGACCGGGTGGAGATGCTCAACCAGTTAAATAGTCTATTAATTTGATAGACTAATATTTTTTATTATTTTTGCCTCCTGCAGCCGACTATATATAGGGGTGCATTTTTTAGGGTCAGGTGGCCGAGAGGCTAGGTAGGGGTCGGCAAAACCCCGGACGGCGGTTCGATTCCGCCCTTGACCTCAGGTTTTTGGGTTTTATGGTAGTAAGCAATCGACGGACCTGCATTTTTATGCGGGTCCTTTTGTTAAAACCCCTATAAAGAGGACTTTTCCCTTCTTCCTGCCGCCGCATTTTCGTAATTTTGCAATCCCCCAAATCTGAGCACCACGCTGTTGGCACAAGATTTTGGCGGAAATAATTCAAGGAAAATGAATAAGAACGGCTGGAAAAATAAACCCTGGATAGCACTTGGTGCGTTGGCGCTTATCGCTGCTATTTTGTTGTTGCCGCCGGCCATTCCCACACGTGGCAGTGAAAATATTGCCTTTCACCCGAATGACCCCTCCGGAAAGTTAGGTTTATATGAGGAGTTGGGACTTGGGGCGCTGGGTCTTTCCAAAACAGCCTTTGTTTATGCGCTGAATGGATGGAATGCCTTGTTGAAAGAGGGCAAGATCAGAAAAGACAACATCCTTTCCATACTTGACTTTTCTCTTCCTTCCGGTCAAAAAAGAATGTTCGTTATAGATCTTGAACTCGGTCGTCTGCTTTTCACCACATATGTGTCTCATGGCAGAAATTCCGGCAACGAGCTGCCCACCAA
The DNA here is from genome assembly GCA_036734525.1 of Sediminibacterium sp. Taxonomy (GTDB): domain Bacteria; phylum Bacteroidota; class Bacteroidia; order Chitinophagales; family Chitinophagaceae; genus Sediminibacterium. The sequence goes on from DAIMYK010000020.1 coordinate 10,328, forward strand.
ATTTTCCAACCGCATCAATTCTAACCAGTCCAGTCTCGGATTTTTTATCACCGGCGACACCTATCGCGGAAAGCATGGCACATCTTTGCGCCTGCAGGGTGAAGAGTCAGGCATCAATGACAATGCTTTGAATCGCGGTATCGTGGTACATGGTGCGAATTATGTGAGTGAACAGATTGCCGCGCGCCAGGGATTTGTTGGCCGCAGTCAGGGTTGTCCGGCTATTCCTTCGCAGCTCACCCGGCCAATCATCGACCACATCAAGGAGGGCAGCTGTTTATTCATCTATAGTCCAGACGCATCCTATCTGCGTCGTTCACCTATTCTGCGTCCGTTGGCGCAACGGGGTTAATTATTTCAAATCGGGTTGTGGCGCCGGTCGTATCTTAGTAGGCCAATTCATTTATCACATGAAACATTTTTTTCTGTGCGTGCTGTCTCTCGCATGCGCCTATGCTCTTCAGGCACAAAAGACCGACCGGCATCTGGAAAAGGAGCTCAGATCCATGATCAGAGGATTTCGGGGTGACATCGGAATTTATGTACATGACTTGAAAACCGGTAAGCAGGTAGCTATTCAGGCAGACTCAATCTTTCCTACTGCCAGCCTGGTCAAAATACCCATCCTGACAGGAATTATGCGCAAGCTGGAGGACAGCTCGCTGAAGTATCATCAGCCATTGATTTACAAAGATTCGCTCTTGTATGAAGGAGAAGATATTCTCGGTTCTTTCAAGAACAATGAAAAAATTGAATTGAGCAAGGTGATGATGTTGATGCTTACGATGAGCGATAATACCGCCAGTCTTTGGCTACAAACACTTGCAGGAACGGGCACACGAATCAATGAATTGATGGATAGTCTGGGGTTACCAAATACACGCGTGAACAGCAGAACGCCGGGCAGAACAGAGCAAAGAAAAAAATGGGGCTGGGGGCAAACCACGCCGCGCGAGATGGGCCAACTGCTTGAAAAAATCATTCGCCATGAAGTGATCAGTTATTCTGCCAGTGAAAAAATGTTGCGGCTGATGAGTCGCAATTATTGGGATGAGGAAGCAATTTCGCGCCTGCCGGCGGATGTATTCATTGCGAGCAAAAGCGGTGCGGTGGATGCGAGCAGGAGTGAGCTATTGTTTGTAAACGGAAAGAAATGCAGCTATGTATTTTGTATCTGCACCAACAACAATGTTGACAAATCCTGGGAGCCGGGGAATGAGGCCTGGGAGCTCACGCGCCGCATCAGTCAATACCTCTGGGAATATTACAACTAACTGAAAAGCTGGAAAACCAGCCAACTCATACCATACGCCAATGCGGTCATATAGCCCAGTTGTATCATGGGCCACTTCCAGCTTTTGGTTTCTCTTTTTACTACGGCCAGGGTACTCATGCATTGCATTGCCAGCATGTAAAAAATCAGCAGAGAGAATGCAGCAGGCAGGGTATATACTTTGCTTCCATTGGTGTGGGTAGCTGCTGCCATTTTTTCACGCAACGAAGAATCATCTGTTTCTTCCACGCTGTAGAGCGTTGCCATGGTGCCTACAAAAACTTCCCGCGCAGCGAAAGAAGTAATGAGTGCGATGCCGATTTTCCAATCAAAACCAAGAGGTGCTATTACGGGTTCGATGGCTTGACCCAACTGACCTGCATAAGATTGCTGCAGCTTTTCCGTTGACCACTGTTTGGTCAACTGAGCTTCCTGCTGGGGCTGCTGTTGAATCAGCTGTTCATATTTTGTTTGCAGCTCCTCCATTCTGTTGCCCGGGCCATAGCTGGACAAGAACCAGAGTACCAGACTGATCAGAATGATTACCCGGCCGGCATCGGTAACGAAGATCCTGGCTTTGGCTATCATGGTGATCAATACATTTTTCCAGCGGGGTGGGCGGTAGATCGGTAATTCCAGGATGAAAAAACTTTTTTCCTTGATTCGGATAAAGCTTTTGAGCAGATAGCTCATCAGCAGCGCCATTAAAAATCCACCGAGGTACAAACCCATCATCACCAAACCCTGCAAGCTCAGGAAACCGAAATAATAAGTGTCGTCTATGACAAGTGAAATGAGTATGGTGTAAACAGGAAGTCTGGCACTGCAACTTACCAATGGGGTTACGAGGATAGTCAGTAGCCTTTCTTTCTTGTTTTCAATACTGCGTGCAGACATGATAGCGGGCACGGCACATGCGAATCCGCTGATGATGGGCATGACGCTTTTACCATTCAGTCCGGCTTTGCGCATCATGCGGTCACTTAAAAAGCCAATACGTGCCATGTAGCCGGAATCTTCCAGCATAGTGATGAGTCCAAACAAGATCATGATCTGCGGAACGAAGACAAGGATGCCGCTGAGTCCGGCCAGCACGCCATTGATCAGCAGGTCTTTCCATCCGCCGAGGCTCGGGGGCAAATGATCGCTCAACCAGCTACCTGTTTGCTGGAATCCCCATTCGATAAAATCCATGGGATACTGCGCCACCCAAAAGATGCTTTGGAAGAGAATGAACAGGACTACCAGTAAAATCAGGTAGCCCCATACAGGGTGCAGCAATATGTTATCTAATTTTTCTGAAAACTTTTTTTGTTCTGCCGGATGCGGCTCTGTTACATGCTGTTGCATCACTTCCCGAATGTGCGCATAGCGGTTCACAATTTCTTCGGCCTGTGTTTTCACCGGGTTGAAGCCATGTTCTTTTTCAATTCTTGCGATGGCTTGTTGTTGTTGTACGGGAAGTTGTAAAGATTCATGGTGAATCAGGTAATGCAGGGCAGTGTAATCACTGATTCCGGGTACCGTGTTTTTCACGGCTTGAATGGGTGCTCCAACAATGTTGCCGGCATCATAAAAAGGGACTGCAATTCTTTCGGAAGTGTTCGAGGCTGTTTCGAGCAATACTTTTTTCAATTCGCTGAGGCCCTTGTTTTTTCTGGGGTTGACCACTACAACGGGTATTTGCAAAGCAGCGGCCAGTCCTGCTACATCCACATAAATATCCCGCTTGAGGGCGAGGTCGTTCATGGTCAATGCCATGACTACCGGCAGACGCAGATCGATGATCTGGCTGCAGAAGAGCAGGTTTCTTTTCAGGTTGCTGGCATCAGCAACCAATAATACTAAGTCGGGCTTCACTTCCGCGTCAGCGCCCATCAGCACTTTATAAGCCACCCATTCATCTTCTCTTCGCGGGTATAAGCTATAGGTTCCCGGAAGATCGATGATGCTGGCCTGTGTATTTTTTCCCAGCCGGGCGGTGCCCACCATTTTATCTACTGTTACCCCCGGAAAATTCCCGACCTTCTGATTCAGTCCTGGCAGTGCATTGAAAAGAGAAGATTTTCCACTGTTGGGATTACCCACCAGGGCAAT
>DAIMYK010000021.1:0-13479 GCA_036734525.1 Sediminibacterium sp.
CCACGAATCAGGTGACTTTTCTTATCAATTTGAAAAACGGTAATCATTTTTTTAGGATCTGTTATTTGCACGGTAAAACAAGGAAAGCCATCGTTCATTTCATCTGTTAATCGTTCTACAAGAAAAGAGTCTCTATCAGCAAAGCGTATGATCCCAAATCCAAAGTTGTTGCTCCAGGAAAAATGTTCCCGATAGGGGCGGGCATCATCACTTAATTGGTTCAGAGTGGCGGATCCGTCAAATATCAGTTGCATGAACATCTTTTCTCCTTCTGCAGCGTCGAATCTAATTTTCCCATTCGCCTGGTGCGCGGCTTTGTTATCACCCGGAAAGATGCGGTACATGGAATAGGTATCAAATAGTTTTTGATGGGTTGGATCTGTTTTTCCATAGGGAGTAAACAAAGCAGTGCCGTGTAACTCAAGTGTTTCGGGTTGCTGCCAAAGACTGCCTCCCGATGCAGCAACAGCCATTTGTAATATTTCTCTGGCAGTCTGGGAGTTACCTACTCCCGGCAATAGAAACACAAACAATATGAAAAATACATTCCTCATGAGAGATCAATTACCAGATTATTGTATTGATCGGTGGTGACTACACCATGTTCACCAATGATGGTTGTACTTTCAAATTCCTCAATGATACAGGGACCCTTGATGCGTTGTCCCGGCTTCAATAAATAACGGTCATACACAGGCGTGAGTACATATTTCTTCCCCCAATAAACTTCTCTTTTCCCTTTCAGGGGAAGGGTATGTTTACCCACGACCGATTGTTTGGGATGTAGTGCTGTTCGGGGTCCGCTCACCAGGACGCGCCAGGTTACTGCTTCTATGGGAATTCCTTCCATATCTCTTCCATAACGCAACCTGTATTCTTCCCGGAAAGCGCGAGTAATGGCGGGAATAGAGGCTGCTGATAACTTACTTCCGGGAAGTGAAACGCTGATCTCATGACCCTGACCTGCATACCGCATGTCTGCCACTACCTTAACTTTCGTTCGTGTGGAGGGGACACCTGCCTTTGTAAGAAACTGTCTGCCTTTTTCAATCATGCCATCTACTATCTTTTGCAGACGGGTCCAGTTGATTTGTTGCAACGTACTTATATAACTGGTAATTTCTTCTGTTGCAATAGGACTCACCAAAAAGCCAAGTGCGCTGAGTACACCCGCACCTGCGGGAACTATGAGTTGAGGAGCATTCAGTTGTCGGGCTACATGATAGGCATGAACGGGTCCTGCCCCTCCAAAAGCCATCATTGAAAAGTGACGTGGATCGAGGCCTTTTTCGATGATATGAACCCGTGCCGCATTGGCCATATTTTCATTCACCAAACGATGTATTCCCCAGGCAGCCTGCTCGATAGAAATACCTAGCGGTGCTGCGATGTGTTTTTTGATAGCAGCTCTTGCCTTTTCACGACTCAGTTTCATGGTGCCACCTAAAAAATATCCTTCATTGAGGAACCCAAGTACAAGGTCTGCATCTGTTACTGTCGGCAAGTCTCCACCGCGGTTTTAACAAGCCGGCCCGGGTTGCGATGCTGCACTTTCGGGCCCTACTGTTAAAAGTCCGAGATGATTGAGGTGAGCAATGCTTCCCCCACCCGCACCTATCTCAATCATATCGATTACAGGAATACGAACTGGAAGTCCACTTCCCTTTTTGAACCTTTTTTCTCTGGCTGCTTCAAAATGATTGGTGATTTCTGGTTGTCCGTTGCGAATAATAGATGCCTTGGCAGTTGTACCGCCCATATCAAATGCAACCAGATTTTTTTTCTTCAACAGTTCCCCGAAGAAAACACCTGCCATTGTTCCGCCCGCAGGGCCACTCTCTAAAAGTTGTATGGGTGATTTACCGGCACCCTGTATGGTTGTCAGACGACCTGCAGAGTTCATGATATGTAGCTGCCCCTTGAACCCTGCATCACCCAATATTGTTTCCAGTTGAGAAAGATAATGACTGGTAAGCGGTTGCACATAGGCATTCATTACCGTGGCGCTGGTACGTTCATATTCCCTTATTTCAGGCATAATTTCTGAACTCAGCGAATAGGCAAGAGAAGGAAATTGTGTTCGTATTATTTCTCCTATTCTTTTCTCATGTGAGGGATTGGCATAGGAATGCAGCAGAGATACTGCAACAGCTTGTACCCCTTTTTTTACCAGTGCACGCAAGGTTTTCAGCACTTCCCTTTCATCTAATGGCTGAATGATTTTTCCGGATGCATGCACTCGCTCGCTGATACCAAAACGCAAAGATGCCGGTACCAGTGGTGCGGGCATACGAATGAAAATATCATAGATATCATACCGCATCTCTCTACCGATCTCCAGCACATCTTCAAAACCGGAAGTGGTCAACAAAGCGGTTGGAGCCCCCTTGCGTTCAATGATCGCATTGGTGACCAGGGTTGTTCCATGTATCAGGGTTGTGACTTCTGCCACTGATTTTCCGTGTAGTGACATGAGTTCCTGTAATCCGTTCAAGATACCTCGCGTCGGGTCAGGATAAGTGGTCAGTGTCTTTCCAAAAAACAATTTGCCGGAACGGGGTTCCAGCAAGACCAGATCGGTGAAAGTGCCTCCAATATCGATTCCTAGTTTCATACAATCAATGATATTCTTCTCCCCCACTTACATTCATTGCCTCCCCTGTGATGTAAGCAGATTCCTCACTGCAAAGGAAGGCTACTGCTTTGGCAATATCCTCCGTTAAGCCGGTTCTGCCCAAGGGGTTTTTTTGAACGATGGATTGCAGATAAGTTGCATAATCCATTCCCAGCTTCTCGCTGAAAAAACTATTTTGCCAATGTCCGAGTCCGGTAGTAATGTGGTTCGGGCAAACAGCATTGACACGAATTTTATGTTTTCCCAATTCAACAGCATTGCTGCGGGTGAGTCCAACCAAACCATGTTTACTGGCGGTATAGGCAGCAGCAAAAGGGAATCCACTTTTGGCTGCTTGAGAAGCAATATTGATGATAGATCCGCCGGTTCCTTGTTGTATCATTTGGATTGCTGCATGTTTACTACATAGAAACGCTCCTTTCAGGTTAACATCCAATACAGCATCCCAACTCGATTCTTTGAATTCTGTGAAGGGCTCCATCAGATATCCCACTCCGGCATTATTGACCAAAATATCTACTTGTCCGAATTTCTCTACTGTTACAGCGATCAATCTCTGACATTCGCTCTCACTTCTTACATCACAAGGAATAGTTAGTACCTCTGCACCCAATGCCCGACAAGAGTTGGCAATCTCCTGCATTTCTTCACTTACACCAATGTGTTCGGCTGAAAACTCATTTCCCTTGGGTTGACCGATATCACTGATTACAACCTTACAGCCTTCCGCCGCCAGGCGCAAAACAATAGCCTCACCAATTCCTTTGTGTCTTCCGGAACCGGTAACGATTGCAACTTTATTGTTTAATTGATACATCTCCATTCATTTTAAAGATCATCTGCTACAATAAAAAGAGGTTGATCAGCAAATTCATTGAATTGCTTGGCACCTGCCTGTACATCCTCACGGGACAAGTCGCCAAAAAAAGTATTCATATCAGGAACTTCAATCAGTTCGCAATATTGATAAGGTCCTTTTGCATCACTCCCTAGCAGATTTCCCATTTTCAGAACCCTGAATTTTTCCACGGAAGGAAGAGAGTTGACAACAGGGAGATCTTTGGCACGTGCCCAATTTTCATAGTCAGTAACCGATGCACCGGACTTAAGGTTAAACAAGACGACAATCGTTGGCATAGTATAAAATTTGATAGATGATGTTAAAGTACTCTGTCTTTCATGAACGCAGCTACCCCTGATGCCAGTAATCCCTGCACACTATTCAGGAGTAAACGAACACCTTTCGCAGATAACTGACTTGCCTGTTCTGCATTCGCCGCCACAGTACCTGCGATTTTTCCGTTCTCCACCATGATAGCGATGGCTTTGTCAATCAGCTCCTTTACTTCCGGATGTTGTGGTCCATCAGTAAAACCCATGCTCAATGCCAAATCCCTTGGACCAATGATGAATCCATCCACGCCGGGAACTTTGCACATAGACTCAAGTTGTTCCACTGCCTGAAATGATTCCACCATGGGTAATACCAGTGTTGCTGAGTTAGCAGACTCAATATATTGTTGCTGTGTTACGCCACCCGACATATAACGAGCTGCTCTGACCGGGCCTAATCCCCGATCACCCATTGGGTGGTATTTAATTGCCTGCACCAGTCGCTCGCAATCAACAGCTGTTGATGTTCCTGGCATCATGATGCCCATCACACCGGCATCCAGAAATTGTAATATGAGCTTTTCATCCAGACTACGAACCCTGGCCAATGGGGTGATACCTGCACATTCCATGGCACGAACAAGATGTGTTGTTTCGGTGAGTGTGATGGGGCCGTGCTCTCCATCGATGATGTAAAAATCCATTCCCATCCAACCCAGGTACTCGCAGATGGCAGGATCGGTAGTGGGAGATATCACTCCGTAGCAAGTCTTATCCTCCCCCAGTCTTTTCTTCAAAGAATTTATCATGTGCTATTAAAATAAGCGTCTTAAAAATCAATGTAATTCATGAATGCTTCCGTCTGCCATTTTTTGGCGGATAAAATTCATGAGTCCGCCACTCGCTGCAACTTCTGCAACAAATGGTGCTACGGGAACACTCGAAAAAACTTTTCCATTGGAAAGATTCTTGATGGAACCACTATCAGAATCGTATTCCAGTACATCGCCGGTTTCACAGGAAAGATTGATGTCTTTGCTGGTGATGAAAGGAAGTCCGTAATTAATAGCATTTCTGAATTGCAGGCGTGCAAAGCTGGTGGCAAAGACTGCCTGTATGCCGGCACCGATTAGTCCGGTAACACAGTGTTCGATGCTCATTCCGCCGCCGGCAAAATTGTGTCCTGCAACGATGAAGGTATATCCAGCTTCGATGAAGGCGTTTTCTCTGTTGAATTCTTCAGACACACCTGCCATTACCCATTTCGCATTTTCTGCGGGATTAATGGGAGAGGTCCAGTATTTCTGAAGTATCATATCGAAACTCATCACGTAGTTTTTAGCTACCCATGCTTTTCCTGTAATGATGGCCATAGTCTTTTATTTTTTTACCAGTTCTCAGATCGGGGGTCAGTGATTTCACCGCGAATTGCGCTGGCAGCAACAACTGCAGGTGAAGTCAGGTATATTTTAGCATTTTTACTTCCCATTCTGCCTTTCATATTTCTATTGCCGGCACTCAGAATAATATCGCCATCACCGGCTACACCGGTATGTATTCCCGCACAAGGGCCGCAGCTGGGCGTTTCGATGGCAGCGCCTGCCTTGATGAGTGTTTCGAAATATCCCTTTTGTATACATTCCAGGTACACTGCCTGACTGGCGGGGATACAAACCATGTTCACATTCCGGTGAATTTGTTTGTCTTTCAAAATACTTGCCATGATGGCGAAATCCTCAGTACGTCCATTGGTGCAGGTGCCGACGAATGCTTTATTAAATTTTGTTCCTATTACTTTCTCTACCGGAACGACATCATCCAGTTTATCGGGAAGAGAAATGGTAGGTCCAACATTGGTGACGTCCACTTCATAAACGGCATCATAATGAGCATCTGCATCGCTTTGCAACATTTGCCACTCACCTTTTTGCACCGGACGTAAAAATTCGATGGTTGTATCATCTGGAGCCACGATACCATTCTTAGCACCGAGGTCAACAGTCATATTACAAAGTGTCATGCGGCCTGCTATTCCCAATGATTCGATGGCGGGGCCTGCAAATTCAAGTGCCTTGTAGATGAGATGTCCATTCCAGTGCATCATACCCATGATGTGCAGACTCAGATCTTTTGCCATCACCCAGGGTTGCCACTCTCCCCTGACAACAAACTTAACAGATTCAGGAACCCGGAACCAGCACTTGCCGGTAGCCATGGCAATGGCTGCATCGGTTACTCCGATGGCATTACCCATAGCGCCTACTGCACCATAGGTATTGGCATGGGAGTCTGTACCGATGGATACCTTACCCGGAAGCACATGTCCCTGCTCCACCATGAGCTGGTGAGCGATTCCCTGACGACCCAGGTCATAGAAATAGGGTATATCATATTTTCTTACGGTCTCCCGCCATTCATTCAACATGGTCGCAAACTGTTCTGTTGGAGGGGGAACGAGGTGGTCACTCACGCAAATCACTCTATTCTTGTCAAATAATTTCTTTTCCGGGGAAAGACTTTCAAATGCTGAAAAGCACTGCTTTCCCAGGTAATCCATTGTCATTACTGTATGCACATTTGCCCAAACCAACTGCCCCGGCACTACTGAAGCACGGCCGCTGTTGAAAGCCATGATCTTTTCTGTAATGGTCATTCCCATAATCTGCTACTTAATTTTGAAATAATTAAAACCAATCAGGCCTCTTTGATATAACTGGGCTGATCATAATGTGATAAAGATATAGTGGATTGATCAGCTTTTTTATGCTCTTCAGTCATCGTGATCCCCTCAAATTTTCCATTCATGGAGTGTTGCCAACCACGCATGCGATGGGTGGGAGATATGGGGGTGATCATCTCATACAACATGGAGCCAGGAAACTGCTTGTAGGTCCACCATAGCAGAATATTCTTGCCGCCATTGGCCTCCCAGGCTTCTCCGATGATGCGTTGGTTATCGTATTTCATGACTCCATTTTCATCGAAGGGTGACATACCAAAATTGTGAAACTCTTCGCGACCATTGTCAAAAGAATAGAGATTCGACTGGCGCCATTCATTGTCTTTGAGGTGAAGTGTCAGTCTACTTTTGTGACGGATAAGCACTTCACCCGATTCATTGATTCGGTTATAAGTCCCTTCCCAAACGCCTGTCATATCTGGAAATAATAGTAAATGTGCCATAACTAAGACTTTTAAAATTAGTTTATAAAGTTAACTAATTTTTTGAAGGGGTAAAATTTAATTTAACCGAAGAATTCTCTGTTCAGGGGTGGGAGGTTGGAATAGCATTTCGGACCAATCGGGTCGATAAAACACATGCCAGCAGTAACAAAGCACTCACCACCTTAAATCCGGTAGCATAGGAAAAAGCATCGTGCAGGTAAGCAGTCATGATTGGTCCCAGAGCAAGTCCGGCTGATTGTACAATACTGATGGTTCCATTGATCTTTCCTGCGGCGCGTGTTCCGAAATTGCGCATGATGAGTAAGTTGCCTATACTGTAAATACCACCCCACCCCATAGCCATTACCGGCATCAGATAATCCAACTGCGCGACAGAAGCCACACTGAATCCCAATGAACCAATAAACATTAGCGCGCAGCAGAGGGCATACATATAAAATGCACTGATATAATCTGCTATAAACGAAAAAATGAATTTACCTATGATAGAAAACAGAAAATAAGTGCCCAGCCAGTTAACTGCCATCGCTAATGGATAACCGGCTTCCGTAACATACAATACCGTATTCTTGATCATGGCAACAATGCTATAAAAAACACAAAAGGAACATAGGCACAGCAGTATAAAGAGAGGGGTTCGGATAGCAGCCCCAAATTCCATCCCTTCACCTGGCTGACTACCCTGTTTTGCAGGGATTATATTCACTTGCTTTTCAACATTCGTTGTCGGCTTATTGCGCATGACCAGCAACACGATTATGGCCAGCACAAGTGGCAAAACAGCCAGCAATTGCATTGCCGAGCGCCATCCGTTGGACTCGATATAAGCCAGCAAAGGGGACTTAGTAGCTATAAATCCTCCCAGACTGGTACCTGTCAGTATAATGCCCAGGGCCAGGCCTCTGTTTCGCTGGAACCAGGAAGACACCAAAATAATATTGGGTATGCTTCCCGATGTCACCAGGGCGATGGCCAACAGAATATGAACGCCATATACCTGGTAAATGGAAGTTGTCTTACTGTATAAGAAGTATGCCAGGCACAAAACAACAGTACCGAATAGTATGACCCTTTTTGGACCTAGCCGATCGATCATTACCCCGGCTAGAAAAACGAATATTGCTGCAGACAGATCACTGATAGCATCACGCCATTTGAGCAGGTGCAAATGTTTGTTGTCAATTTGAAAAGTGTCTTTAAGGAAAGTATCGAAAATGGAGGTAATGGATGCACTCATTCCACTATTGATCGTAATTGTCAATAAGGCCAGCACCACCATTATCCAGGGTAAAATCTTTTTCCAATTGTTAACCATAACATATTTTTTAATTGGCAACCTGCACCATCATTACACCTACATTAACACCTTCATAGAGATTCATCAAAGCCCTGGGCATCTTTTCGATACCCCGGAGTATATGCTCAGTAGGCTGAAGCCGACCCTCTCTGATCCACTGCGCAAGTGTGGTTTCATATTCCCGGAAATGAGCAGTATAATCATAGACAAAGAAAGCTTCCATTTTCGCATCCTGCAACCCAACCCGGTAAATATTTCTATAAGCATGATACTGAGCGGGGTCTAACAAATATTCTGAAATTCTTCCACAGATAACTACCCTTGCTTTTCTTCTGATACGGGCCAGTACATCATCGAGAAGCTTTCCTCCCACATTGTCAAAGAAAACGTCGATACCATCCGGAAACTGCCGATCGAGTTCCTCTAGCATACCTTCCTGCTTGTAATCTAGCGCAATGTCATAACCCATTTTAGATATCAGGTAGTTGCATTTCTGCGGTCCGCCGGCTAAACCAATTACTTTACCTGCACCCAATGCTTTGGCAATAAAAGCACATTGACTACCGACGCCTCCTGCAGCCCCGGATACCAATACCCTGTCACCGGATTTTACCTTTCCTATATCGCGCATTCCGATCAATGCGGTAAACCCACTCATCGCCAGACTACTGATTCCATGCGACAATGGCAGGTCGGTATGATTCATCTTGTATACAAGAAAATAAGGGTCATTTCCATCAATCAACGCATACTCTCTCCAACCCATTTTTGCCTGAATAACATCCCCGATTTGATAATCAGGATGATTGCTCTGTACTACTCTACCTACACCCCTCCCATGCATGACATCACCCAGGGCCAGGGGGCGCTCAAAACTGGTTTCATTGCGCATATAGCGCAACATAACTGGTGCCAGTCCCAGGTACAATACCTGCACTACAATCTGTCCATCCCCCGGAACAGGCAGCGGAGCTTGTACAAGTTCAAAATGTCGCTCCTCTACCTGATGCTCAGGACGTTCTCTCAATACCCACTGTTGCATGAACTCCGGCAAGTTGAATATGATCTGTGCTTCCTGCATATTTTTTTCTTCTGGAATGTATGAATGTAGCTGTGCGCAGCCTACTTGAATACAGCCGACCGTAACATAATTTATTCCGAAAAACAGTATGCTACCGGCCAGAAAATCAATAGGCTGAATGATCTCTACTTGATTGTAAAATAAGCATTTTGGTAGCTCTGAACGGAAAAAAGTGGCTGAATAATTGTTTAATCGATGATAATTCAGTATTTTTCAGATTAGTTAATATAGTTAACTATTATTCATCTTCCACCAAAAACTATTTTTATGCATCTGAACATGCTGAAAAGAGCACTTGGCCTATTTATCTGTTTTCTGTTCGTATTGCCTGCCGCCTATGCACAGGTGACTATTTCAGGAAAAGTAGTAGATAAAGAAACCAAAGCCGCCCTGGATGGCGCCTCCGTACAGGAAAAAGGTACCAAAAACGGTGTAACAACCGACAAGAACGGACAATTTTCCATTCGGGTATCCTCCGCCAATGCCCGCCTCGTAATCAGCGCGGTGAATCATCGTTCCCAGCAAATAGACCTGAATAACCGCACGTCGGTTGAGGTTTGGCTGGAAGAGCAGATCAACCAACTGAATGAAGTGAGTGTAACTGCAGGCCGACAGCCTGTGCGGAAGATCGAAGCCACTCAAGCAGTTGACATCATCAACAACAAAGTACTAAAATCTATTAAGCCTGAAAGCTTTGCAGAGGCCGTGACACTTACACCCGGCGTGTTTGCCAATAACTCTCAGGGTAGAAGAGGAGGAATTGTTATCAGGGGCTTTCCCGATGGTAACCCATTGGGAGGTCTGGTATATACCAGCATCCTCATTGATGGTTTGCCTGCCTTTGGTAGTGCCGGCCGTCTCCCCGATGCAGGTTTCGGCTTCGATGACAACGTTGAGAAAGTGGAGGTGGTTCGTGGTAGTACAGCCACTGTTTACGGTCGTTCTGCTGCTGCCGGTGTTGTCAATATCATCAGCAAAACCGGAGGTGAGGAAACACATGGCTCTTTCAAATTCAGCCGTTATGATAACATCCACACAGACAACAATTACCTGAACTATCGCATCGACTGGAATGTGAATGGTTCTCTGTCAAAAGACAAAAAGGTTCGTTACAACATTGGTGGTTGGACTGTTGACGATCGTGGATTCAGAAAAACCGGATACAATGACCATGGTTATCAGTTAAGAGGAAACTTTGATTTCCTTAACGCTGATGGCAAGGGAAAAATTCGACTTGGATTTATCTATGGCAATTATAGCTTCCAAAACCTGACCGATGTTCCTCTTGATCCTGTTACCAAAAAACTTCCCGGTAACTGGCAGAACATCCATACATTTATTTTCCCGGGCTTTGCGAATCAGACTTATTCCGTTTTCGGTACCCGCAGCAGTGCTACCCTGCCCCGTCCCGGTGGCATACCTGTTGTAGATCCGGTTACCGGACAACAGATTACCCGCAACATAGATCAGCAGCTGAGAGACAACAATACTTCCAGAAACCTGCAGTTGAATTTCTCCTTTGAGAGAAACCTCAGAAGGAACTGGACCATTGAAAATAAATTCCGTTTCCAGAGTCTTTACAGCGGAACCAAGTATCCATTCTCCATCCCATCCTTCTACAATAGCAATGGATTGTATTCAACTGCTGTTCTGCCCACCACATTTGCTCCCGGCACCCTCTATTCTTCTTCGGGTGGTGCATTCAGACTGATGCTGGATGGCGATGCCTATGATGATGACTTCATGAATGAGCTGAGACTGAAAAAAACATGGAATCACGGAAATGGCAAACGCCAAACCTTCCAGATTGGATATTATTTCTCGAATACCAATCTGAAGCCGACAACCTATAGCTATTCACATTTTGTGAACCCTTCAGATCCTTTCAATCTCCAAATGATCAATGGTGTTATTCCGGGCAGATTGGCAGTATCTCCTGTTGCTACCATCCCTTTGAATATTACCATTGCCAACGCAAGTGCTAATCCTCAGAGAGGTTCTATTACCCGCCGTGGCCGATACAACGAGCAGGTAAATGCCATCTTTGCCGGTCATGAAGTAAAATTCAATGATAAACTTACCGTTACCTTAGGCGCTAGATATGACTGGCTGAACATGGATTTAAGGGAAACGAAAGCTCCTTTCGACAGTGCTATCACCCGTATCCTCGAGTTCGGTGACTACTCTCTCTCCTTTGGCCTGAATTATATGTTCAGCAGAAATGCTGCTATCTATGCCAATGTGAACCGTGCCTATCGTATGCCTGACTATACCGCCTTTACTTCACTGGAGTATGTAGGGCCAACCGCGAATAACGCCACTGCGAGCACACTTTTACGTTTGCCCAATGGATTAGCCGGAAATGAAATCATCACATCATTTGAAGGTGGATTCAAAGGTCAGGCTGGAGATTTCGGTTTTGATTTCTCTTTCTATCACAACACCATCAAAAACAGGCTGGCTTCCATTTTTGAAAATGGTCTACTGGTTTCTAAACCCTTTGGTTCCAACAGAATCATGGGTTCTGAAATATCGCTTTCATGGGCGCCCACCGGCTTCTTACGTGGATTCAGTGTTAGAAGCAGTGTTACACTTCAGAAAGCTACCTTCACCAATTTCAAAATATCCAACGCAGTTTCCGGTGGTATCATCGGCAAACAATCTAACCTGCCTGATGTTGACGTGACCGGTAATCTGTTCGGATTGAAGGTCATCAACGAAGGTAGCGGACAAACCTCTATAGACGTAGTAGGTAACCGCCTGCCCAATGTACCGGACTATATCTGGAATACGGTAGCCCTTTATCAGGGTAAGTGGTTCGGCCTTGACTTCTCTGCCAATGCAGTAGGTACACGTTATGCAGATGCTACCAACCTGATCGACTTAGGTAAATTGACTGTTTTAAATGCTGGTGGTTACGTTCGCGTAGGCATCGGTGGCAAGAAAGAATTCAGAGTAGGTCTGCAGTGCAAGAACATTGGCAACCGCCAGGGTGTTCAGCAAATTGCGGGTCTTCAGGAAAACTCAACTGCTATGGGACAACTCCAGACCACACCCAACTTCGTGAACAACGGAGTAGCCATCTGGTCTCAGGGTTATCTCCAACTTCCGAGAAGATGGATAGCGTATATTTCATTTGACTTTTAAGCAACTAAATAATCTACACAAAAAAAATACCCCTGGTTTCCCAGGGGTATTTTTTTTGGAGTCATTCCTTATCCTTTTTTCTTTCTCTCCTCCATCACCTTCTTGTAATATTTCCAACTGGTCATATTGGGAGATGTGTAGGAAGCAGGAGCATGGGCATATTCCGGAAAATTACTCTCTACAAAACTTTTGATGGCAGCAGGAAGATCCGCATAACCATTCTTCAATTTATATCCTCTGCCCTGATACAATAAATTTCCGGGGCGGCTGCTCATCTTCATCCAGGGAAGAAAATCACTGAAACGTGTCCAGGAAACATCAGCAGTGGCATTGACAATTTTTTTGTTGTTGAGCTCTTTTTCACTGCAAAAAAAGTTGAAAAGCTCAGCACCCTGGTAAACATCACTGCGGGTATTGTCGGGCCATTCGGATTTTTTTAGGGGGGAAGGATAAGAAAGCGGCACATCGTTGAACATCCCTAATCTGTCATTTCCCATGCGCTGATAAGGAACCTTGAAAGAACCATACTTAAATTGCTGATTCACCGGATCATTCCATACATGCATCACTTCAACCTCTTCACCGGTCCATGGATTTTTCCAGGAAGAAATAATTTCATTGGTCTTGGGGTCCTGGTACACCAGCATCTCCCGGGTAATCAAACGCCAACCGCTATCACCCGGTAGTTTCTCACTGCGTGCGATATTGTACATTTCAAAATTGAAAAGATGCTTCCATGGCTTTTCCGGGTCATAGGCATATATAGCCCCTTTTGCATAGAAGACAACCTCATCTGCCGGGGAGAGAGATCCTCTCACTTTCATGTAGGCGTCCATATTGTCCCTGGCATCCTCCATGTTATAGCCGGATTTGTTTTGCGCCCATATTGCTGAATGAAGCAGCAAAAAAGAGCATAAGCATCCAAATAATTGTTTCATGTGGTTGGGTTTTAATCTTTGGTAAATTGAGTAGAAAATATGGTTACAGGTTGATGGGTGGTAGTCTTTTTTTCAATGAGTT
>DAIMYK010000022.1:0-13367 GCA_036734525.1 Sediminibacterium sp.
AAGATAAAAATGCTTACTCACTTACATCGAACTGAACGAACTACATCAATAACAAGATATCCATAGCCGTTTTGAGTGCAGTTTTTGACAAACCCTTTGACATTCCGTCCTTTACTTCTTTTGAAGTGTCTACGGAAGAACTGGACCAATATGTAGGTACTTATTCCACCACTTCACTTCCTGTGAAAAAATCTGTTCGCAGAGAAGGGAAACTGCTGCTGGCGCAGGTAACAGGTCAGCCTTCATTCCCATTGGAACCCACTGCAAAACACCAGTTTGAGTTTATCCAGGCAGGCGTTAAAATGGAATTCGATCCTGAAAAGAAAAGTATGATTCTTCTCCAGGGTGCAGGAAAATACGTTTTCAAGAAAGAATAAACGAATGATTGTAAGAGATGCCCCTATCACTGCATTTTTTGCCAACATGCTTGCAATGCCTCTTTCCAGTGTCTGGGCTGAACACTAAAATCTGCCAATAGCTTAGCAGTATCCAAAACAGAATAGGAAGGCCGTTTGGCAGGTGTTGGAAAGTCTGAGCTTGGAATGGGCTTTATGTCACACACCAGACCCGCTACATCGCGAATGGCACAAGCAAATTCATACCAGGTTATGTCGCCTTGGTTGCTGAAATGATACGTGCCAGTATTTGTATTCCCTGCTTCCCATTCCTTTATAATTTGCAAGATGGCTGCAGCCAGGTCAGCCGCATAGGTCGGACAACCCCGTTGGTCATTCACCACCTTGATCTCCGGACGCTCACGCATCAAACGCAACATGGTCTTCACAAAATTATGCCCATAAGAACTAAATACCCAGGAGGTGCGGATGATCACCGCAAATGCTTCAGACTTCCGTATCATCTCCTCTCCCATCCACTTGGTATAACCATAATGATTGACAGGGGCTGTTGCATCATCAACACCATACGGCGTTGTCCCTTGTCCGTTGAACACATAATCTGTCGACACATAGATCAGCCGGGTATGATATTCTTTGCACAAACGTGCGATCTCGCCGGTAGTAGTTGCGTTGATGAGGAAAGCGAGGTCTTTTTCCTGTTCAGCTTTATCGACAGCAGTATAAGCACCTCCATGAATAAAATAGGCGGGTCTGTGGGTGGCAAAAAAATCTTCCAACAATTCCGGCTTCGATAAATCCAACTGTTCCCTATCGGTAAATAAAATGCGGTGAGAAAAAGAAGATTCCCGGCAGGCGAATTGTAATTCCTGTCCCAATTGTCCGGTTCCCCCGGTTACCACTATCAATCCTTCGTGCATGGATCAATAGATACAGATTAAGAATCTTTGGGCTTTTTACTCCATTCCTCCTGCGGCAGAGAACGGAAATAATCATACGTGATTTGTAATCCCTTCGACCGGTCAACAGTGGGCTGCCAGCCAAGCATCTCCTTGGCCCGTGTAATATCCGGGCGGCGCTGCTTCGGGTCATCTACCGGCAGTTCCCTGAATTCGATCTTCACGTTAGATCCGGTGAGTTTCAGTACCTCTTCTGCAAATTCCAGCAAACTGATCTCATGTGGATTGCCGATATTGACCGGCATGGTATAATTGCTTTTGAGCAAACGATATATGCCTTCTATCAAATCATCTACATAACAGAAAGAGCGGGTCTGGCTTCCATCACCGAATACGGTGAGGTTTTCACCACGCAGTGCTTGTCCGATGAACGCAGGTAATGCACGTCCGTCATTGAGCCGCATCCGCGGACCATAGGTATTAAAGATGCGCACGATACGAGTATCGACGCCATGAATAGTATGGTAAGCTCTGGTGATGGAGTCCATGAAACGCTTGGCTTCATCATAAACACCTCGCGGACCAACCGGATTAACATTGCCCCAGTAGTCCTCATTCTGAGGATGTACCAAGGGATCACCATATACTTCACTGGTAGATGCTACCAGAATCGTTGCTTTCTTTTCCTTCGCCAAACCCAAACAATTGTGTGTTCCCAAGGCACCTACTTTAAGGGTTTGAATAGGAATCTTTAAATAATCAATCGGACTCGCAGGGGAAGCAAAGTGCAGAATATAATCTAAAGGACCGCTAACATGAATGAACTTGGTAACATCATGGTGATAGAAATCAAATTGAGGCAACTCAAACAAATGCTCAATGTTGCGCAAATCCCCGGTGATCAGACTGTCCATGCCGATCACATGATATCCTTCTTTGATAAATCGATCACAAAGATGCGATCCCAGAAAGCCGGCTGCACCGGTGATGAGTACTCTTTTCATAGACATAGTTTTATCAGGCGGCATCAGTTCCACGTCCGACACTTTCATAATGATACCCGAGTGATTTCATTTGTTTCACATCGAATAAATTTCTGCCATCGAAAATCACCTTGTTTTTGATGGTGTTTGATATCCGATCAAAATCGGGCGTTCTGAATTCACTCCATTCGGTAGCGATCACCAATGCATCAGCACCCTCTAGTGCCTCGTATGGATTGGCCGCATATTGAATGGCATCTCCTATTAACTTTTTTACATTGTTCATAGCTTCCGGATCAAAAGCCATGATGGTTGCCCCTTCAGCAGTGAGTGCTTCAATCAGATGCAGGGCAGGGGCCTCGCGAATGTCATCCGTGTTTGGTTTAAAAGCCAACCCCCACAGAGCCAGACGAACACCCTTCAGATCATTGTTAAAGTATTTCCGGATCTTCGGTATCAGGTGCTTTTTCTGCCGCTCATTCACTGACTCAACTGCTTTCAGAATACTAAAATCATAGTTCACTTCCTCAGCAGAATGTATCAGTGCCTGTACATCCTTCGGAAAGCAACTTCCTCCATATCCGATGCCGGGAAACAAGAAACGTTTTCCTATTCTTTCATCACTTCCAATACCTCTTCTCACCATATCTACGTCTGCCCCCATGCGTTCGCATAACTGGGCTATCTCATTCATGAAAGAAATTTTTGTTGCCAGGAATGAGTTCGCGGCATACTTCGTCAATTCAGCTGACTTTTCATCCATGAAAATTACAGGGTTGCCCTGACGAACAAAGGGTGCATATAAATCACTCATGATTTGGCGGGCACGTTCAGACCGCGTGCCAATCACAACCCGATCAGGCTTCATAAAATCATCTACTGCTACACCTTCCCGCAAAAATTCCGGATTGCTCACCACATCAAATGCTCCTTTGTATCGGGCAGCAATGGCATTGTGTACTTTTTCTGCTGTGCCAACCGGAACGGTGCTCTTATCAACAATCACTTTATAATCAGTCAGCAATCCACCTAACTCGCCTGCAACTCCCAATACATACCGAAGATCGGCAGATCCATCTTCTCCGGGTGGAGTAGGCAAGGCAAGGAATATGATCTGTGCCTCTTCTATTCCGGCTTGTAAACTGGTAGTGAATTGAAGCCGGCCTTCCCGCAGGTTACGTAAAAATATTTTTTCCAATCCGGGTTCATAGATTGTGATCTCTCCCGCACTGAGTTTTTTTACCTTCTCTGCATCTATGTCGACACAAATGACTTTGTTTCCGGTTTCTGCGAAACAGGTGCCTGTTACCAATCCAACATATCCGGTACCAACTACAGCAATTTTCATGAAATATATTTTTAACTAAGGAAATTATTAACGTGTCGGGTAATCCATTCGAGTTGTTCTTCTTCCATTTCGGTATGTACCGGCAAAGAGATAACTCGTTCTGTTAGCCAGTCCGTGATGGGCATATCCGGTAAGCTATCATTATTCCCTGCAAACATGGGCTGGCGATGACCGGGAACGGGATAATAAATCATGGACGGAATTTGGTTTTCCGACAGGTACTTGGCCAATGCATCTCTGTTTGCATCGTTAATGATGAGGGTGTATTGATGAAACACATGCGAACTGTAGGATGCCACAGCGGGGGTCTGAATATGGGGGTTACCGGCAAACGCTTTGTTATAATAATCCGCCACCTGCTGTCTCGACTTGTTGTAGTCATCCAAATGCTTCAGTTTGATGCGCAGGATAGCCGCCTGAATGGAATCTAATCTTGAATTACAGCCTACACGCTCATGGTAATACCGCTTTTGTTGTCCGTGGTTGGCTATCATATTCAGTTGTTGTGCCAGATCTTAGTCGCGTGTAAAATTGTCACCTCCTTCTCCAAAAGCACCCAGGTTTATGCTTGGATAAAAGGAAGTAGTACCGATCGTACCCATGGTTCCTGTTTTATACACTTTTCCATCTGACGAAGTATAATCACAGCCAATGGCCTGAGCATTGTCTTCAATAACATAGAGTCCGTGTTCCCGGGCAATTTCCAGAATAGCATCCATAGGTGCGGCATGTCCATACAAATGAACCGGCACAATGGCTTTTGTTCGGGGTGTTATCGCTTTGCGCAACGCTTCCGGATCCATGCAAAAAGTGTGAGGATCAACTTCCACAAATACCGGCCGCAGGCGCAGGAGAGCGACTACTTCTGTTGTAGCGATATAGGTAAAGGAAGGCGTGATCACTTCATCGCCCGGCTCGAGGCCGAGTGCCATCATTGCGATCTGCAGGGCATCAGTTCCATTGGCACAAGGGATGGTATGCACACCACCCATGTAATTTCCCAGCTCGGCAGCAAACTCTTTCACCCACTTACCATTGATATAAGCAGCACTGTCGAGTACTTCCTGGATGGCAGCATCTACCTCTGTTTTTATGTGCAGGTATTGGGTTTTGGTATCTACCATTTGTATCGATCGCATAGGCCTCCTTGTTAAAGCGGCAAAATTACTATAAATAAGCCATTGCTGCTGCCGGTATCCTGCATGGGTTAACAGCGACTTTACTGTAAGATTTTATTGAGTATTTTCACACTTTAACACCACCTATGCTGTTGTACCGGATTTTTTTATTGCTCTATCCATTGGCAGCCCGCCTGGCCGGATTTTTCAATGAGAAGGCCCGAAAATGGTCAAAAGCACAGGTGACTGCGCCGGGAGAAATAGATCGATGGCAACCCAAAAAGCCCGTTATCTGGATGCACTGTGCCTCTCTGGGTGAATTTGAGCAAGGATTACCGGTATTGCAGGCCATCAGGAGAGAATATCCTGGTTATGAAATTCTGCTAAGCTTTTTTTCTCCCTCCGGATATGAGCCCTGCTGCCAGCATCCTGTTGCCGATAAAGTTGTTTACCTTCCTCTCGATGGACCACAAACAGCTCGCACATGGGTGGAAAAAATCAATCCTGCATTGGTGATTTTCGTTAAATACGAATTCTGGTTTTACTACCTGCGTGCGCTGCACAGCCGAAATATTCCTGTCCTACTGATAGCCGCCATCTTTCGCCCCACACAGCCTTTTTTTCACTGGTATGGTGGATTGTATAGAAAAATGCTTGCCTGCTACCGGCACATATTGGTGCAAGACCAGGCTTCGGCCGATCTTCTCTCAACCCTGCCGGGTTCCACCCCCGTCACAATTGCAGGTGACTCGCGTTTCGATCGTGTCATACACATCGCGCAAAACCCAGTTAACTTTCCTGAATTTGAAAAACTACTTCAGGGGAAAAAAGTTTTTATTGCCGGAAGTACCTGGCCGGAAGATGATAAGCACCTGCGACACTTTGTTACCAATACGCCAGATGTATTCCATATCATCGTACCCCACCTGACAGATGCAGCAACAATTGAACGCTGCCTTGAAACATATCCGGATTCTATAAGCTATACGGAATGGAAAAAACGATGGGTATCTGAACCCACCCATCAGAATCAAGTCAACATACTCATCATTGATACCATCGGCGTATTGAGCAGTCTGTATCGTTATGCTACGGTGGCATATGTAGGAGGTGGGTATGGTGCAGAGGGTATCCACAATGTACTGGAAGCAACAGTTCATGGAATACCGGTAGTAATCGGACCGGTCTACGATAAATTCAGGGAGGCAGTTGAATTGGTTGAAAGGAAAGGAATCTGCGTTGCCACTACAGCGATAGAACTGGAAGCGCAACTACTTCAATTATTAAACGATGCCGGTTTACGTACATCCATCGGGGAAATAGCTCAACAATATACCAGGGAAGGTGCGGGTTCTGCAGAAAAAGTGATACAGTTGATTCAGGCGAAACGTCTTCTCACCAGGTGATCGAAAGACTGCACTACCGGACAATTATCCTTCCAGCCCAGCTTGGTTTTTAATTCCCGTTCAATCCAAAAACGCGCTTCAGGAAAAATGGAAAATCCCTGAATCGTTTTGAGGCTTCTCTCAAACATCACCTCATCACCACGAAATAATTCATGAATAAAAAGAAAGCGGTTGCGGGGACTGATAGCTCTTTTTAGGTCTTTAACAGGTGAATTGGAGGATAAAACATCTTCTTCAGCGGAGGATGGTTGGTTATGGTTGGTAGTAGAATCTGCAGAAATTTTTTCTGATATTTTTTCTTCCGTAGGCAAAGGACAAAAATTCTGGTGTGCGAAGGTGGGCAGGTCCCGCGCAAGGTCCATATCGTACAAGGCATCATCCGAAGGCCTTTTAGCTGGTTCGGGTCGAAGGGCAGCCAGTTCGGGAGGTAGGGTAACATTGACAGGATCAGCCTGTAATTGAGACATTAGTTCCTTTCTGAGGAGGTCGAGGGTGAGCAGGAGACGGGGCGGCGGTTCCGGTTGGAGATATTGCTCCTTCAATTTATTGATGAGGTAGCCTGCTCTTTCCATCGGATGTAATACATTTGGGGTCAGCAATCACCTTCTGCTATCTACAACAACGTAAAAACAAGAGTTTTAGTATTATCATGTTTATAGAACCAAATATTTCAGGGGAGAGACGGGGTTCCATCGAGGTTATTTGTGGAAGTATGTTCAGTGGAAAAACGGAAGAGCTCATTAGAAGACTGAAAAGAGCCCGCATTGCCAACCTCAAGGTAGAAATCTTTAAACCTGCTCTCGACATACGTTACAATGAGGAAGCCGTGGTAAGCCACGACGCCAATTCAATAGGCTCCTTTCCCATCGATCATTCGCAGAAAATATTGTTACTGGCAGATCAGGTAGATGTTGTAGGTATTGATGAAGCGCAGTTTTTTGATGACCAGATCGTGGGTGTTTGCGAAACACTCGCAGCCCGCGGCATTCGGGTAATAGTTGCCGGTCTTGACATGGATTATCTGGGCAAACCCTTTGGCCAGATGCCGCAACTCCTGGCAGTTGCTGATTTCATCACCAAGCTGCATGCCATCTGCGTGAAATGTGGCAATTTGGCCAATATCTCCTACCGCAAAGCAGCCGATGACAGTCAAATATTACTCGGAGCAACCGATACCTATGAACCCCGCTGCCGTAAATGTTACCATGAACACTAACAGGCCCTCTGCCCCATGAAATCTTTCTCCCTGATATGGCAATTGGTAAAAAAAGATCTCTTATTGGAGAGCAGGCAGCAATATACCTTTTACGGTATGCTGCTGTATGTCGCTTCTACCATATTTGTTATCTACCAGACCATGGGACAACCCGATGAAAAAAGCTGGAATGGCTTGTTCTGGATTGTACTTCTGTTTGTTTGTGTCAATGCCGTAGCCAAAAGTTTTTTACAGGAAAGCCATGGCCGGTTACTTTACTTCTACACCATTGCAGGCGCCAGAGATTTTGTCCTGGCGAAACTGTTATTCAATATGCTGCTGATGGCAGGTATGGGATTGCTCTCGCTTGTATTGTTCACCCTGCTGTTGGGTAACCCCTTGCAGCATGCCGGTAAATTTATATTGATTACCTGTTTGGGAAGTGCCAGCATCGGCCTGGTATTTACTTTTTTAGCGGCCATAGCAGCCAGAGCAAGGCAATCTACCGCGCTGATGGCAGTGATGGGTTTCCCCCTGATTATACCTCAGTTGCTTTTATTGATGAAAATCGCTGCTATTGCATTTTCTTCTGTTGTGCAATCCGGTTTGGTGGAAATGATTGCATTGCTGATAGCACTCGACATCATGGTCGTATTACTATCCGTTATTCTGTTTCCTTTTCTTTGGAAAGATTAAAAACGCAGGTGCCGAACGGTAAGTCCGTTATTGATCAATTGCTTCAAAGAATCGATACCAATTTTTAAGTGGGTCTCCACATAGTCGGCAGTGATTTTCTTATCACTGGCTTCGGTCTTCACTCCCTCCGGAATCATCGGTTGATCGCTCACCAGCAAAAGTGCACCGGTGGGAATCTTATTGTAAAATCCTACGGTAAAGATGGTGGCTGTTTCCATATCGATGGCATAAGCACGTACTCGGGTAAGGTATTCCTTGAATGCCTCATCATGTTCCCAAACTCTTCGGTTGGTAGTATAAACGGTACCTGTCCAGTAGTCCACCTGATAATCCCGGATGGTAGTGGAAATAGCTTTTTGAAGAGCGAAAGCCGGCATCGCCGGTACTTCAGGAGGAAAGTAATCATTAGAGGTACCCTCTCCGCGTATGGCTGCAATAGGTAAAATCAAGTCCCCCAGTTTGTTGCGCTTCTTTAATCCTCCACACTTACCCAGGAACAAGACTGCCTCAGGAGAAATAGCCGTCAGAAGATCCATAATGGTGGCTGCTCCCGGACTGCCCATTCCGAAGTTGATGATGGTGATGCCGTTCGCAGTAGCACATTGCATGGTTCTGTCCTGACCAATCACTTTGACTTTGTGCCACTTGGCGAAGAGAGAAACATAGTTGCTGAAATTGGTGAGCAGGATGTATTTGCCCATATCTTCCAGCCTGGCTCCGGTATAACGGGGTAACCAATTATTGACGATATCTTCTTTCGTTTTCATACGCTACGTGATGTGAAGGGAGGGGGGAAATCTGAGGGAAGTGGCAAAATTCCGAATCCCTACCTTTGAGAAAGTAATCTTCAAAAATACAAAAAAACGCCGGCATCGCCAAGTCATGATCCAGGTAGACTTTCCTACTCCCGATTTTCGAATGCGCCGGCAGGCCGGTAAAGATCAGTTATTCGACCCCATCAGAAAAAAGTGGATCGTCATAACACCGGAGGAATGGGTTCGTCAGAATTTCATTCAATACCTCGTGAAAAGTCTTTCATACCCTGCTGCTTGTTTTGCCATCGAGAAAAGCTTGCAGGTTGGAGAATTGTTCCGGAGAACTGATGTGGTGGTTTATCACCAACACAATCCCTGGATGCTGATTGAATGCAAGGAACCCGATGTAGCCTTGAATGAAAATACACTGCAACAATTGTTGGGCTACAAATCTGTAATACCCTGCAGCTACCTGGTTGCTACAAATGGCAATTTAACCCTGGGCTTTGCAATAGAAACCTCCGGATCGGTGGTTCCCATCAAAACACTTCCGGCTTATCCGCAATAGAACAATTATCAGTGTTGGCTTATGGGAAGATGCCTAACTCGGTATATGT
This sequence comes from Sediminibacterium sp., assembly GCA_036734525.1. Lineage (GTDB taxonomy): Bacteria > Bacteroidota > Bacteroidia > Chitinophagales > Chitinophagaceae > Sediminibacterium. Next base: position 9,374 of record DAIMYK010000022.1, read on the forward strand.
TGTCGCAACTTTATTGATTGCACATACATAAGCAGCAGTTCTCATATCAGGAATCTCCGGATTTTTTCTCCAGATATCCATGATCTCATGAGTAGCAGTAATCATGGTTTCTTCCAGACCACTGTGTACCAGATCCACTTCCTCTGCACCATGCATGATGAAAGCACGTTCGTTGTCGGCAATTTTCTTTTCGGTGAGGTGCTCAATCTGACTAATGATATGGGCATTCATATTTTCCGTGAAGCGCTTTTCCATTCTTCCATACCGAACATGGCTCAAGTTCTTCAGCCACTCAAAATACGATACCGTTACACCACCTGCATTCAGGTACATGTCGGGAATTACTACCACTCCTTTTTTAATTAATATTTCATCTGCCTCAGGTGTTAATGGTCCGTTGGCTGCCTCTCCGATTAGTTTGGCCTGAATATGAGGAGCATTGTCTTTGTTGATCACATTCTCCAAAGCTGCAGGAATCAGAATATCGCAAGGGAGTTCCAAAGCTTTGGAACTATCGGTGATATTCGTTGCACCAGGGAAGTTGAGAATAGAACCTGTAGCTTTTCTATGCTGGAATACCTCTTCTTCATTCAAACCATTTTCATTCAAGATAGCCCCTTCGTATTCAGCGATGGCGATTACCTTAGAACCGTTTTCACGGAAGAATTTAGCAGAATGATACCCCACATTACCCAGACCCAGCACAACGATCCTTTTACCTGCCACTCCCAATGACAATCCCAGTTTGCCCATTACATCAGGCATGTTACAAACTTCACGTACACCATAGAAAACACCGAGACCGGTTGCTTCCTTTCTTCCGCGTACACCACCCTGAGATACCGGCTTACCGGTAACACAGCCGGCGGCATCGATTTCTCCCGGTTTCAAAGAAGAATAAGTATCCACTATCCAGGCCATCTCTCTTTCACCGGTACCGTAGTCGGGAGCAGGAACGTCAATGCCGTGCCCGAGATAATTTTTCTTGACTAGTTCTCTGGTATAGCTACGGGTGTTTTTTTCGAGTTCGTTCACACTGTTCTGTCTTTGGTTGATTTTGATACCACCCTTTCCACCACCAAAAGGAACATTCACAATCGCGCATTTGTAGGTCATGAGTGATGCCAATGCCATCACTTCATCCTGGTTCACAGCTTCACTGAAACGGATACCACCCTTGCAGGGAGACTTGTGCTGAGAGTGCTGCACCCGGTATGCCTCAATTACTTCAATTCGGCCATCGTCCATCTTCACAGGAAAGTGCATGCTATAGATACTGTTACATGCCTTGATCTGCTCGAGCAGACCTTTGTCCCACTTGGTGAAATGGGCTGCTTTGTCGAAGCTTTTCTCAACACTTTGAAAAAAGCTGTAGTTGGAATGATTTGACATACTTCAGATTTTTTATGGGGTTTATGAGGGAAGGAAACACGAACCTAGGTCAGCAGGGTTCCTGTATTATTTCTTTTTTTCGAGTTGACTTATTTTTTTATCCAGGGATATCAAATAGAGGAATATTCCGGCAAGGATAGTGGCCAGAACTGCTACAACCACACCCAGTTTTCCATTGGATGTAAACATATTGTCCTGCCCGGCAACTGTTTCCTGCGCATGCAGGACAACCGATGTGAACAGAGAAACAACAAGGATGAGAAAATTTTTAATTGTTTGCATGTTTTAAGATTGAGCTGATAATAATCGTACCCTCACACGAAGCGAAGCAATCCAAACACCCAGGAGGGTCCACCCCAAAAATGCCGGATACATGACCATGCGCATGGAAGCTGTCGTGTCACGCGGGTTAAGGCCGGGATTTCCTTCACTTCCCATCCCTCCGGGATGCAAACTCTCCGAAAGACGGGGTAAGATCCAAATGGTAGGGAATAACATAAAGAAGGCAAATACATTGAAAACGGCACTGATGCGGGCTTGTTTCTCTTCATCCTGAACACTTCCTTTCAAAACAAAGTAGGCGAAGTACATCAGTACTGCAATAGCAGCACCATTTTGTTTCACATCCCCACTCCATGCCTTTCCCCACTGGAAATGCGCCCAGATCATTCCTGTTAACAATCCCAATACCCCGAAAACAATTCCGGTACGGGCAAATTCAGTTGCACGAATATCATCGGCAGGTTGAAGATGGCGCAGATAACGTATAGAATAATAAACTGAAACACTGAAAAATACCATCATGCCAATCCACATGGGTACATGAAAGAAGAGATTGCGAATGGTCTGTTTCAGCGGAACACCGGGCGGATTGGGCACCTCCACGAAAAAACCATAACTACAGGTATAGAGCAATAACAATATGCAGAGTGCTTTCCACCAGTTTTTTTGCATCATGACTAGCCGTTTCGACAAACAACCGCGATAAAACTAACGATTGTGAGTGCAAAAGTAAGCTAAAGAAGGTCAATTCATACAGTTAAAAATAAAATTAACGCGAAGAAGCCAACCCCAAAAAAAGCAGTACCCGATGTGGTAACGACAAAAAGAAATTGTAGGCAGAAACCACATAACTTACTGATTATTAATATATTTTGAAAACCCACGTCAAATCCGTACCTTTGCACGCTCCAAAAAGTCATGCCGTAACATGAGGTGAGATCCATTCAGGAACTCACTACCAAAAAAAAGACCATGAAATTATCTCAATTCAAGTTCGACCTTCCCCTTAACCTGATTGCACAAAACCCGACGAAAAAAAGAGAAGACAGCCGCCTGCTGGTGGTTGATCGTAAAACGGGTCACATGGAAAACCGGCACTTCCGGGATATCCTTGATTATTATGATGACAAGGATGTATTCGTCGTGAACAATACCAAGGTATTTCCTGCCAGGATGTATGGAAGAAAAGAAAAAACCGGTGCCAAAATCGAAGTTTTTCTTTTGCGTGAATTGAACAAGCCCAATCGCTTATGGGATGTAGTGGTAGATCCTGCCCGTAAAATCAGGGTGGGCAACAAACTCTATTTTGGAGACAACGAAGAACTGGTAGCAGAAGTAATCGACAATACCACCAGCCGCGGAAGAACCATTCGTTTTCTGTGGGATGATAATGACGAGAGCTTTAAAAAGATGTTGGAATTATTGGGTGAGACTCCTTTGCCCAAATACATCAAGCGCAAACCTGATGAAGAGGACAAAGAGCGTTTTCAAACAGTTTACGCCAAACATGAAGGTGCTGTCGTTGCCCCTACTGCCGGCCTCCATTTCAGTCCGGAACTGATCAAGCGTTGCGAAATCCAGGGTATTCGTTTTGCAGAAGTAACCCTCCATACCGGATTAGGTACTTTTCGTCCAATAGAAGTAGAAGATCTCAGCAAACACAAGATGGATGCTGAATATTACGCGATTACTGACCAGGCCTGCGCCATTGTGAACAAAGCAAAAGAAGCCGGACGTCGCATCTGCTCTATCGGTACTACCACCATGAGAGCAATGGAAAGCAGTTTTACCGCACAGAAATTATTAAAACCAAGTGAGGGCTGGACCAATCTTTTTATACATCCCCCTTACAATTTCAATGTAGCGGATAGCCTTGTTACCAATTTCCATCTGCCAAAGACAAGCCTCCTCATCATGACCTGTGCATTTGCGGGATATGAATTAACAATGGAAGCTTACAAAAAAGCCATCAAGGATAAATACCGCTTCTTCAGTTACGGAGATGCCTTACTCATCGTCTGATGAATTGTATCCTATAGCCGAAAGTAGAGCAGCTATTCCACCTGAACGCAGTTTATTTGGCAGTTCTTCTGTCAGGAGTTCAGGAACAGATATTCCTTTGCTTCGCAGGATATTTTCAGCAATGTGATTTTTATAATCCAAACAAACCCTTGTTGAGGGCTTGCAAAATTTCTTTCTTGTGTGCAGCAGGAATGAGCAGGGAAATGTTGTGCGGACTTCCACCAAAACTGACCATGGTCACCGGAATATTCCGAATGGAGGTGAACAGTTTTTCCAATACATGCTCCGGTTGTCCGAT
>DAIMYK010000023.1:0-2497 GCA_036734525.1 Sediminibacterium sp.
ATTCTTGTTCATTTTCTTACTTCGACTGACAGGTACTCTGATCAGATAAAAGCAAGAAAAGTATTAAATATGTCGTTGAAATATTATCCTACCTCTCCTTACTTTAAAGATAAACTGAAAGCACTTGATACTAAATCATAAGATATGAAGCATGCCCTCTTTATAATTCTACTATTTGTATGTGAATTGGCTAATGCACAAAATACAATTGATAAAATAAATAAATATCGAGCCCAACATGAAAGGGCTATTCTAAGAGAATATTTTAGTCTTTTGTCCATTCCCAACTATGCGTTGGACAAGGTCAATATTGATAAGAATGCGGTTTACATCGAAGACATGTTAAAGAAGAGGGGCATTCAAACAAAATTATTAGAATCTAACACCAAAGGAAGTCCAAAGGCTGTATATGGGGAAGTTATTGTGCCGGGTGCTAAACAAACACTCATTTTTTATGCACATTATGATGGACAAGCGGTAAATCCTGAGAAATGGCATCCGAGTATTAAGCCTTATCAACCTGTTTTATTAGATCAATCTATTGAAAAGTCTGGAAAAATTATTGCATTCCCAGCAAATGGACAAGCTTTTAATCCAGCATGGAGAATTGCTTGCAGAAGTAGTTCGGATGATAAGGCTGGGGTGATGACCATCATCAACGCGTACGATGCATTAGTAAAAACAGGCGTAAAACTAAATAATAATATAAAATTTTTCTTTGAGGGCGAGGAGGAGATTGGCTCGTTACATCTTGCAGATATTTTGGATAAAAATAAAGACTTACTAAAAGCTGATTTATGGTTGATTGCAGATGGACCTGTGCATCAATCCGGATTACCTATGATAGATTTTGGAGTTAGAGGAGATGTGAATGTGGATCTAACTGTATATGGTCCTAAGCGTCCGCTACACAGTGGTCATTATGGCAATTGGGCGCCGAATCCTTGTTTAATCATGTCGAAATTGCTGGCAAGCATGAAGGACGAGGATGGTAAGGTAAAGATCAAAGGATACTATGATGATGTAATTCCATTTACAGCATCTGAGAAGCAAGCATTCAATGCAATCCCAAATGTGGATGCGCAAATGAAAAAGGAACTGGGTATTAGTAAGCCTGAATTAGGAGGTAAAACCCTATTTGAAACTTTTGAATGGCCTTCACTCAATATAAATGGGATTAAATGCGCAGATGTAGAAGACAAGGCAAGAAATGTAATAACGACTGAGTCTAAAGCCACACTTGATCTACGTCAGGTACTTGGAACTGATTATTTAAAGCAATGTGATTTATTAAGAAAGCATATCATGGAAGAAGGATTCCTGGTATTAGATCGAGCGCCTACTGATGAAGAGCGATTACAATATTCAAAAATTGTAAAATTTAATATAGTCAATGGAGGATACAATGCACAAAGAACACCAATAGATCTTCCAATTTCACAGCAAGTAATCAAAGCTGTTCAATCAGCCACTAAAAAGCAACTGATATTAGAGCCCACATCGGGAGGCAGTTTACCTCTGTACCTTTTTGAGAAACATCTCAATACTAGAGTCATCAATTTATGTATTGTAAATCATGATAATAATCAGCATTCCGAAAATGAAAATGTCAGATTACAAAATCTATGGGATTCGATAGCACAAATAGCTGCTATTATGATAATGGATTAAGGTAGCCACTCTTTTCTATGTTTTATAAACCAATAAGTGTGTATTAATAGAATACAGCTATTTACAATAACTGTTGGCCAAGCTAAAATACCAATTCCATATATTATCCAAAATACAGAACCAATTGAATTGATTAAACGTAATTTGTAAATATTTTCAATTACAAATGAGTATAAAATGATTGCTGTTCCTACGTACCCAAATATGTCCCAACTATTCATTTTGAACTATTTTATGATGCCTGAAGTTAACCGATTATAGATCTCACGCAAAAAACAAAAAAGACCCACGATTTAATGTAAGTCTTTGATTTTTTCTCGCAAGCATGTGGCCTAGTGCATTGCTGGCTTATACTTCTAAAAATGTCTAGTGTGGTAAAGTTTTAATAAACGCTCGTCCCTGCCCGCTCTTGAGCCATTTCTCATATTGCATAGCATCTAACTTCATTTCAAAGTCTCTGAGGAAAATAAGCCTCCAAGGGCGATAGCGAGCTGTCCACTCGTCCCCTAGCTCATTATGACTTTTTAGTCGCTCTATTAAATTTCCTGTAAAACCGGTGTAGTGCTTCTTTGCTGTATCAGAGTACAATACATAAACGGTAAAGTGCATAACACAACTTTTTTACCCCCAAAATAATACGAGTACTTGGACGGATCAGCACCAATTAAAAATCTGGTGAAATATTTGCGAAAAATACCCAATAAACACGGAAAATGATACAGGAAAAACAGCGGTATTATCGACCTAGTAATAACTATAATAAAAACGCCTGCCATTTTCATGACAGGCTTTGTAGCGAGAATGGGACTTGAACCCATGGCCTCAG
>DAIMYK010000023.1:2597-5531 GCA_036734525.1 Sediminibacterium sp.
TATGAATCCTGTGCTCTAACCAACTGAGCTACCTCGCCATATGATTTACATCCCTCACCTCTTTTCTTACTCACCTCTACTTGAACCCGTGTGCGCCTCTGGCGCATATGAATCCTGTGCTCTAACCAACTGAGCTACCTCGCCCTATTGATTTTAACGGGCAGCAAAGATAATGATTTCAGGAAAATCAGTCCACTTAAAAGGCCAAAAGTTGATGCAAATGCCTGTCCAGCCCCTGGCTACCCGGTAACATGGCCTGTTCAAGACTTCTGTGCAAAGGTACAGCGGGTAAATTGAGTGCCCCCACGACCTCAACAGGTGCATCCAAATGGCAATAACATTGACGAGTAATGCGATGCGCCAGGGCCTCCGTAAAGGAATTATTGCGGGGCTCCTCGGTAACAATCAACACTTTTCCATGCCGTTGTACTAATTCGAAAACAGCTTCCTCATCCAAAGGATACAATGAACGCAAATCCAACACCTCAATCAATCCAGGTGACTTGGCAGCGACTTGTAAAGCCCAATGCACCCCCATTCCATAGGTAATCACACCCAATGTCATGCCCCGCTCCAGCATCATTGCATCCGCTTCCAACACGGTTCTCGCCTTTCCTAAAGGAACAATATAATCTGCATCGGGCTCTATGGCCATGGCTGTTTCAGTGTTCTTTCCGGCATCACTCATTAATCCCTTGTGCTCAAGAAATACAACCGGATTGGGATCCATAAAAGCAGCCTTCAGTAAACCCTTCATATCTGCAGCATTAGATGGATAAACTACTTTGATGCCCTTAATAGACAATAACGTGGATTCAATACTGCTACTGTTATAAGGTCCACCCCCTTCATAGGCGCCTACAGGTACCCGCAACACCTTCTGCACCGGAAACTTTCCATTTGTAAGATAACAGGATGTAGAAAGTTGATTCACCAATTGATTGAGACCCGTATAAATAAAGTCAGCACATTGTATGTCCACAATCGGCTTTAAACCCAATGCACTCATACCGGCAGTAGAACCTATAACATAGCTTTCGTCTACCCCACTATCACAAACCCTTTCCTCCCCAAATTTTTCAAGCAATCGATCTATCCTTCCTACCTGACCGCCTAATCGGCTGGCTGATTGCTGGCCATAAACAACAGATTCCGGATAAGCTTTCATCAGTTCCTCAATAGCACGCAACGCCGCTTCCTCCATGCCGACTTCCTTCCCACGCTGAGGTATCCTGGTACCCATCTCCTCCTTGATCGTAGTTGGCGCAAAAATATGTTCCTCCACGGAAGCAGGTTCAGGGTCCTCTGAAAGCAATGCCCGGGAAAAGTCGTGCTCTACCCTTTTTTGAACTGCTTGCTCTATCTGGCGAATATCATCTTCAGAAATGCCGGACTCGAGCAATACATTTCTTAATATGCCCACAGGATCCAACTGGGTAACCTCCTCACGTCTCTTTTGATACCGATCACTACCGCGCTTCAAATCATACGACTGAAAGCTTTTTTGTGAAATGGTAGCATGAACCAATACTGGCTTTCTTTCAATACGTGCAATCTGGGTAGCTCTTAACATGGTCAGAAAACTTTCCGCAAAATTGCTGCCATCGCACTTCAATCTTTCCAAACCCTTACCAATACAAGTCCAGTCATACGATCCATTATTGGGATGTTCATCTTTTCTGACCAAAGAATGATGGATGTTATCTTGTATCAGATAAACCACAGGCAGTTGTTGCTGTGCTGCCAGTAATAAGGCCTCACTCAGTTCACCCTCAGTAGGAGCCACGTCACCCATAGAACAAACCACTATGGGTAACTGGCCATCTTTGGTTTTTCGCAATTTTATGGCGCCCGTTTCCTCAGCAATTCGCAATGCATGCGCAAGTCCGGTAGATGGAATTGCTTGCATCCCGGCCGCACTGCTATGGGGAAGTATAGATGGCTTTCCGGGATCTTTACTACTGGGATGGGAATAATAGGTCCTGCCACCTGAAAAGGGATCGTTTTTCTTACCGAGTAATTGTAACATTAGCTCATAGGGAGAAAACCCTAATGACAACAATAAACTATCATCCCGATAGCTGGCACTCAGCCAGTCGCAGGATTGTAACTGTAATCCGGTTGCTATTTGTATGGCTTCATGGCCACGCGAAGTGGCAAACATGTAATGACAATCTTTCCTATTAGCTGCAAAAGTATCAGACATAGTGCGCGCAGTCACCATCATCTGATAAGCATCTAATAAAGTTGTCAGGTTCAGCATGCCATGAGGGGGGTTATTATGCATGTATGTTTAAAGTAAAAACGGATTGTCCTTCCAAAAACCCTTCCAACACGTCGCCGGCCACACAAGGGCCAACACCGGCGGGTGTTCCAGTGAAAATCAAATCCCCCGGCTCTAAAGAGAAATAAATAGAAATATGAGCTAGGAGATGATCAAAAGGAAAAATCATCAGTTGAGTATTGCCCTCCTGAAAAGTTGTACCATTTTTTGTCATTGAAAAATGTACCTGCCAGGTTCGCAACGGATTCCAGATACCAACTACAGAAGCCTGATCCCAGGCCTTGGCTTTTTCCCAGGGCAGTCCTTTTGCTTTCAATGCAGCCTGTACATCCCGGGCAGTAAAATCTATTCCAACCGTAATTGCATCAACATATTGAAGCGCATCGCTGGTAGAAATGTTTCGCCCTTTTTTACCTATGCGCAAGACCAATTCAGCTTCATAATGAAGATCACTGGTAAAAGAGGGATAGTGAAAAGTATCCCCATCCCCCAATAGGGAGGTAGACGGTTTCAGGAAAATCACAGGATCTTCGGGTACCTCGTTCCCCAGTTCCTTGGCATGTGCTGCATAATTTCTACCTACACAAATTATTTTCATACAAAAGCTTTGGGTTAGGGCATGACTTGCCCTTGCAGTGTAGAACGAACTG
>DAIMYK010000023.1:5541-12925 GCA_036734525.1 Sediminibacterium sp.
GTATCCTGAAAAGGGGAAAAAAGAGCAGGTGGGTAACTTGAATTACCCCACTCAACATATCAACAAATAAATCAAATTACCGGGCAGGTGAATTGTCGTCCTCCGGCTTGAATTCCATGCGGTTGGCCATGTTCATGGTATAGGCCAGGCCAGCGAGGGCAAAAGAGGAAATAACTTCGCAACAATACTTGATCTTGGCTTGCACAATTGGAATTTCCGCGGGTAACCACCTTCCTAAAACGAATTCCACTTGCATACCCTTGGGGAAGTTATTACCGATACCAAAACGCAGTTTGGGATATTTATCAGTTCCCAATGTTTGCTGGATGTCCCTGAGCCCGTTATGCCCTGCATCTGACCCAGATCCACGCAGTCTGATTTTATTGAGTGGTAATGCAAGATCATCAACAATCGTGAGTGTTTGCTCGACCGGTATATTTTCTTTCTCCATCCAGTAGCGAAAGGCCTGGCCGCTTAGATTCATGTAAGTCGTGGGACAAATACAGATAAATTCCCTGCCCTTGACCTTCACGGTGGCCACATTCGCATACCTGCCTGAACTAAAACTACCGCCATACATAGATACAAAGGCCTCCACAACATCAAAACCAATGTTGTGCCGGGTATGAATATATTCCGTTCCGGGATTACCAAGGCCGATGACAAGAAAGCGTTGCATACTGATAAATGACAATTAAAAATACATGATTTCAAGTAAGCAGTGGACAGAGTAGTGTGCAAAAAAAAACTGCAGGCCGCAATGACCTGCAGTTGATACTTTTAAAATCCGGGAACTTATTTCTTGGCAGCGGCCGGAGCTTTTGCTGCAGGTGCGGCAGCAGGAGCTTTGGCGGCAGTTGCTTCTTCCTGTTTCAATTGACGGGTCAATACCACAGATGCGATAGGAATACGAGGAGAATTGAGTATTTCCATACCCGGCTCCTTTACATCTTCCACGCGAATGTTACCATTCAGATCAAGATTGGTAATATCAACCGGAATGAATTCCTTCAGATCCTTGGGAAGAGCCTTCACTTTCAGGGATTTGATTTTAGTGATCAACTTACCACCACCCTTCACCCCAATAGAGGTTCCGGTAAATTTAAGTGGGATTGTAGCCACAACTTTTTTGTCGTCTACGAGTTCCAGCAAGTCAACGTGCATTAGGGCATCGGTTACTTTGTCGAATTGTAAATCCTTCAAAATGCAGCGATACTTTTTGCCGTCTACTGTTACTTCGGCCGTTTGAAATTCACCGGTGTAGACCAAAGGCTTGAAAGCCTTTGCAGAAGCATAAAAACTGATCTCCTGCGCACCCCCGTAAATTACACCTGGCACGTTTTCCTGAGAGCGAATCTGGCGGGCGGCTTTTTTGCCATGCTCGGTCCTCAGGTGACCTTCGATTGTAATTGTTTTCATAAAAAAATTTGGTTAATGAATAATCCCTTCAACACAGGCAGAACTCAATGCTACCGGTTTTGGGACGGCAAAGTTAAGTAAAAACAGGGAAAATAGGAGCAAAAATGGGTTATTTGTCCCTTCCGCGTAGCTGAGAATGGACGAAGAGGCTGGTTATACTCTTGTTTTCGTAAGCATTCCGGATGGCTATGGCAAAAAGGTCGGCCACGCTGATTACTTTGATCTTGGGGGATTCCTTTTTAAGCGGGATTGTATCACATACCTCCAACTCCTCCAAAACGCTATTTTCAATGTTCTCAAAGGCTTATCCACTCAGAACAGGGTGTGTTATCAGGGCCCTGACACTTCTGGCACCCTTTTCTTTGAGAAGCCCCGCCGCCTTGGCAAGCGTTCCTCCCGTGTCGCATATATCATCTACCAGAACAACGTCTCTGCCGGTAACATCTCCGATTACAACCATGCTGGCAATCTCATTCGCTCTTTTGCGGTGTTTATCACAAATAACCATTTCGGCATTGAAGTAGCTGGCTATTTCCCGCACCCGGTTGGTACTACCAACATCAGGCGCTGCAAAAGAGAGGTTAGGCAACCTCAACTGATCAATATAGGGTATAAAAATAGCTGAGCTGTCTAAATGGTCTACCGGCACATCAAAAAATCCCTGAATTTGAGGGGCATGCAGGTCCATTGTGATCACACGATCCGCACCGGCCGCTTCAAGCAAGGTAGCGATGAGTTTGGCACCAATGGCCACTCTTGGTTTGTCTTTTCTGTCCTGACGGGCATATCCGTAATAGGGTATCACGGCTACCACCTTGTAAGCACTGGCTCTCTTGGCGGCATCAATCATGAGCAGCAACTGCATGAGATTGTCAGTGGGAGAGCAGGTGCTCTGCACGAGAAAAACATAATCACCGCGGATGCTTTCAAGGAAGATGGGCTGACATTCCCCGTCGCTGAACTGCTGGATGTTGATTTTTCCCAGGGTAGCGCCAAAGCGTTGTGCAATTTTTTCAGCGAGTTGCTGGGAGCCGGTACCTGAAAAAATCTTAACAGAAGGATTCATAAAACCGTGAATATGAACGAAGATAGATATTCATGCAGGAATAATTATATTGACTTAATTACAATTTGTTCACATGCGAAAATTGTCTATTAGGGAATGGGCCAGGGAAGACCGCCCGAGGGAAAAATTAATGCTACAGGGTCCGCAGAGTCTCAGTATTGCCGAGTTGCTCGCGATTCTTATTCAAAACGGCACCAGGGAATATTCGGCACTTGATGTGGCTAAAAATATGCTGCTCTATGCTCATAATGACCTGAATATATTGGCGGGCATGAGCGTACAAGAGCTAGTCAATGGGAAAATTGCCGGACTAGGACCGGCGAAGGGGGTGATGATAGCAGCAGCCATGGAATTGGGTGTTAGAAGAAAGGCCGCTGGACATTTTCGGGTAAAAATTCAGAGCAGTAAGGATGTGGCCAATTATTTACAAGCGCAGTTGGAGCACAGAAAGCAGGAAATTTTTGCAGTAGTCTATCTCAACCGTGGTAACCGGATTCTTTCACTGGAGACCATCAGCATCGGTGGCCTAACGGGCACAGTCGCTGATCCACGCATCATATTAAAAAAGGCATTAGAGCAGGACGCTACGGCATTGGTTCTCTGTCACAACCACCCCAGTGGCAATCTAACACCCAGCAGAGCGGATGAGCAACTCACGCAAAAAATAAAAAGTGCTGCGGCATTGATGGATATACAAGTGCTCGACCACATCATCGTGAGCCACGAAGGGTATTTCAGCTTTGCTGATGAGGGAATGATATAACTATGAGTAGAAATTCTATCAGGCCTGACCCGTCATACCACCAAAATTCAGTGGAATCTGAATCTGTTCCAGGTCTTTGATGGTTCCGTTGGTTGCTTCAAATCTGCCAATATTTTCCTGCAAAGCCTTCATGAAACGCTTGGCATGCATGGGGGTAAAAATCACCCTGGATTTTACTTTACTCTTGGGAGTACCGGGCATGATATTCACAAAGTCGATGACAAACTCAGCGTCGCTATGTGTGATGATAGCTAGATTTACATAGCTGCCTTCAGCTACTTCCTCAGAGATCTCGATGTTGAACTGGTTGGCGGGTTGATTTTCCATACTATTGAAGTTCGGGCAAAGTTAATCATTTCCGGTTTGTATATAAAAGACCAGATCGATTGATTCATAAGGAAAAAAAAGGGGTCGGTGTTGAACACCGACCCCTTTGTAAAAATGGAAGTAAAAATTATTTATCCCACCAGATACGGGCATTCTGAGAGTTGTTGCTATACAAAGATGCTGCAGCAGCATAGTTGGTAGCATTCAACTGCGGTTCATTCGGTCCGTAAGGGATACGACGCGGAACCGGATTGCTCTGACCGGGTGCAGGAGAAAGCGCAGGAAAACCTGTTCTGCGCCATTCTGCCCAACCCTGATTTCCATCAGGGAAATGAGAGAGCCAGCGTTGAACTGCAATTTTCTCAAGATCTGTTGCTGAACCATCCAGTGCAACTGTTGGCTGAGCCAAATATGCATTGATAGCAGTGCTGTTGGAAATACCCCAACGATTCATTTCTGCAGTAACACCGGATGCATACATGGTTGCAGCACTTTCTGTTGTCCAACCTCTGCGAGCGGCTTCAGCTCTTGCGAGGAATACCTGACCTGCAGAAACCAGACTCAAAGGAAGTGTTTGAGGTGTTGCTGTAAATCCAAGCAAGAAAGCAAATGTTGGATTGATAGTTTGCCACGCCAATGCATCACTTCTGGTCAACCCATAAGGGAATCCTTTAGGGTTATTACCAAAAGTATTGATGCGCGGATCAGCAAGTGTAGTTAACTGATCTGTCATGGTTTTACTAACAGCATAGTCAAAACGCTGGGTGATCACATAGTAATTGTAGATGGGATTGCGGTAGTTACCACCGGGATAAGGGATGTTGGCATTATCTGCATTGGCATCTATAACACCAGCGGTAAGTGCAGCTGCGAATTCAGTTGCAGCCAACTGACCTGTGGAAGGGAAAACTTTGGACATGCGCAGTGCCAGAATGGCTCTGAGTGAGTTGGCCAGCTTTCTCCACTTGGTGGTATTTCCGGAATACATTACATCTCCCTGTACAGTTGCACCATTGTCGAATTGTGCTACCGCCTCTTTCAACTCTGTAAGCAGCGCCGGGTAGATGGTTTCCTGCTTATCATAAGGTATGGTACCTACACCTTTCAGCGCCTGAGCGTATGGCAGATCACCGTAAGAGTCAGTCAGAACCATGAAATAATAAGCCTTCAGGATACGGGCAATGGCAATCTGATTGGCATTGGATCCGTATTGAGCTGCTGATGGCTTGGTGCCGGCATCAGTATTGGTGTTGATGATGTTTTGCAGGTCATAGAGATCTCCGGCATAAATACCATCCCAGTTGATAGTGGGAGTGGCATAGCGAGAGATATCAGTGTATTGGGTCTCAGCCATGTACTGGCAATAGAGGCCGGCAGTTGTATTGGTGGCACCTCCCCATACATTGTTACCTGCATTCGCCAACACGTTGGTCAGCAAGGCAGATGTAATAGGTATGGTGGTGGCATTGGGATTTCTATTGATTGTTCCAAAATCATCAATACCCTTTTTACAGCCCGTAAAACCGATGGCTGATACCCCCAACACTAAAACGATTTGTTTGAAATTCATACGTTTCATTGTATATACATTTAAGGGTTATTAGAATGTCATTTTCAGGTTAAATCCGATAGAACGGGTTCCGGGCATCTGGCCATCTTCACCAAATACACCACTGATCTCTGTAGGATCAAAATTCTTGGTTTCCCGATACAAAATGAAAGGATTGCGGGCTGTCAAAGAGATATTAGCTCCCTGGAAGGCCTTACCGAATTTGCCCATTTTCTCAACCGGAATAGTATAGCCAATGCTTACTTCCCTCATTTTGATTGCACTCAGGCTGTGAACGAAGGGTTCTGCAATTTGCTGATAATAGAACTGGTGGAAATAATCGTAAGCTTCTACGTAAACATCCACCGGTGTTCTTCCGTCGGTTGCTTGTACACCAGTAACACGAACACCGCCACCACTGGCAACTGAGTTACGAATCGGATTTCCCTTGTCGTTCAAACCGGCTGTGTTAGAGAACAATCCGGAGAAGTTACCCCACTGCTCTGACAGAGAGAAGAACTTACCACCGAACTGGTAATCTATAGATACAGCCATGTTGAAGCGCTTATAGGTAAGGAAATTCTGAATGCCTCCTGTAATTCTTGGAACTACAGAGCCCCACTCTTTGGTAGCATCACCGGGACTAAACCAGCCAAGACCGCCGCTGAAACCATTGGTTGTGATCAATGGCTGGCCTGCATCATTGCGACGAATTCCACCGCCTCTGAGCATTCCCCACTGCTGACCTGCTACATGGAAGGCACGAGCAAAACGTGTACCGAAAGAACCTCCGGAGAGAACGATAGATGACAAACCGGGTGCTAATTCTTTCACCGGATTATCAATCAGGTAAGAGAAGGTACCATTGGCACGCCACTGGAAGTCTCTCTTATTGATGATTCTGGCAGTTAATTCAGTTTCTATACCCTTACGCTGTATCCAGGCAGCATTGATACGCTGAGCAGTAAAACCACTCACACCACTGCTGGTAACCTGAAGAGGTGCCTTGATGTTGTCTTCAAAGAAGTAAGTCAGCGTTAAGCCAATTTTATTCTTCGCAAAACGCAGGTCAACTCCGGCTTCCCATGTAGTGATCAATGAACCTTTTAGATTTGCATCCGGAGCTACATCAGGAGTTGACATCAGGAAGTTGCTTCCCCACAAAAGTGGATTAACAGAATAGTTCAGGTTCAACTCATAAGGATTGAGCGCCACCGGCTTTCTTCCCCATGAACCAAATACTTTACCAAAACTCAACCAGGGCAGAGCATTCTTGGTAAAATCAGAGAACACAAATGAAGTACCCAGTGATGGAGACAACAATGAATTATCGTTAGCAGGTAATGTAGAGAACCAGTCGTTTCTAACAGCCCATGTTAAGCTCAGATACTTTTTGTATTCGATATCACCGAAAGCAAACAAAGAGTTCGCCTGTTGGTCTGAACGACTATTAGAAATAGAAGGAGTCGTTTTGGAATTGCTGATAGCATATAACTCAGGAACGTTCAATCCATTTGCAGTGCTGGCAGAAACAGCCCGGTTGCGAATCGACAAGCGGTTGGCACCTGCATTCACTGATACAGCAAAATCACCGAAGTTGTTATTGTAGTTAACAACCCCTTCAAAGTTCCACTCTCTGTTCACTGTTGTGCTGGTTCCATAACCTGCCAGGTAACCAGTTTGAACACCGGTAAATTCTAGGATGTTGGGAATAATATTTTCTACACTTCCATTGAACTGATCCGTACGGATGGTACCACGTACTTTCAGGTGGTTGTTGATCTTGTAGGTCAGACCAACATCTCCATAAATACGATCGCGGTTCTGAACATAATTGATTTGCTCATAATAGGTATAAGGATTGTACCAATAGTTGGCTCCATATACACTGTTACGGGGTGCAGCAGCACTCCAGGCACCCGGATTTCTGCGGAAGTTCCAGGATGCAATGGTACCGATTGGAGTCTTGAAATTTGAAAAATCACGAAGAATATCAATATCCAGATCGCGGTGGAACCATTGGTTGAAGTTACCGGATGAATTGTTGGCATAACCATCACCAAACTCACCGTTGATACGCTGATTGGTATAAGTTAAGTTAGCATTCAAAGTAAACAACTTACCCAGGTCCATGTTGAATGCCGCGAATAAGTTGTGACGGAGTGATTTGGTGTTAGGCAACAATCCACGGATGGACTGATTGGTATAAGAAACAAGCAGATTTTGTCCGTTACCGTTGCTTTGCGTAAAGCTTACATTG
>DAIMYK010000024.1:0-12663 GCA_036734525.1 Sediminibacterium sp.
AACTAGAACGCTCTTTACTTTTGGGTTTTTCCACAGCTTTTTTTATTTATTCACCGTTTCGTGTTGAAAATTACTCCACGGGTTAAATACACTCTCACAAAAACCATTAAAAACCTCAGTTTGTGGGGAACTGCGAATGCATTATTTTTGCCCTCCCATAGCTGAAAAAGCTATTAAATTACAATATTTTATTATGTCTATTATCCAAAGAATTCGTGATAAAGGTGCCTGGGTGCTTTTTGGAATCATTGCGCTTGCTTTGATCGCATTTATTTTACAAGATGGTGTTCGCCAGGGTGGCGGTCTTTTCACCAATACTACCGTATTGGGTGAAGTAAACGGGCAAAAGTTGCTAAAAGCCTCTTTTGACGAAAAACTCAACGATCTTGAACAGATGGCTCAGGGTCAGGGCGGTCCCAGAGAAGAGTTAATGGAACAACTCTGGAACCAGGAAGTTGATCAACTCTTATTAAAGGAGCAATATGATAAATTAGGTCTGATGGTGTCTCCTAAAGAATTATCAGACTTGTTATTCGGGCCCAATAGTCCGTTGAAACAAGAGTTCACAGACCCGGCAACAGGTGAATTTCGTGTCAATGATGCCAGAAACGCCATTGCTCAAATGAAGCGCAGTAAGAATGCCGAACAAACGAGAATGGTCAATACGGTATATATTAATCCGGCAGTTGAGCGTATTCTGCGGATAAAATATCAGTCTCTGTTGATTCAATCTGCCTACATACCAAAATGGTTGGTGGAAAAACAGCAGGCAGATAACAATAGCATAGCTACGATGTCATATGTGTATTATCCATATACCGCCATGCCCGATTCTGCAGTGAAAGTCTCTGATGATGATATTGCAGCTTATGTTAAGAAGCATGCCAACGAATACCAAAAGCAGGAAGAAACCCGGAATATAACTTATGTGTCATTTAGTGCTGCTCCTTCTTCAACAGACTCAGCCAATGTTTACAATGAACTGATGTCTTTGAAAGATAGTTTTGCAACAGCAAAAGATGCAGGACTCTTCCTTGCTAAGAATTCATCTGCGCTTCCTTTTTATGACAGCTACTTCAGCAAAAGCCGCATACAACAACCCAACAAAGACACACTCGTTCGTATTCCTGTAGGTCAGGTTTATGGTCCTTATATAGATGGCAATAATTTTGTGTTGGCAAAAATGATCAACTCAAAAACATGGCCTGATAGTGCTAAAGTGAGACATATCCTTATTGCATTCAATGATCCTAATACCCGTCAGCCAATACGCAATGATAGTATTGCTTCCAAGCTAGCAGACAGTATCAGAAATGCCATCATAACCGGCGCCGATTTCAACGCGCTTTGTACCCGCTATTCCAATGATCCCGGAAGCAAGGATAAGGGAGGGGTTTATGATTATTTCCCCCAGGGACAAATGGTTGCCGAATTCAATGACTTCTCTTTCGATAAGCCTGTGGGAACAAAGGGTGTTGTTAAAACAGAGTTTGGGTACCATTACATAGAGGTACTAGGTCAAAAGAATCCTAACCCTGCTTATAAGATCGCATATCTGGCTAAACCTATTCTTGCAGGAACAGAGACAGAAGCGGCAGCAGCGTCTGCGGCAGCACAATTCATGGCTGCAGCAAAAGACGCTCGTAAATTTTCTGATGAAGCGACTCGTTTGAAAAAGCCTCTCCAAAGTATCTCCGATATCCGCGAAAATGATTTTACTGTCGGAACACTTGGCCAATCAAGAACGCTTGTTCGCTGGATATATCAAAATGATGCCGGAGATATTTCAGAACCCACCAGCATCGGCGACCAGGTCATTGTTGCATTGATCAACGGTATTTATCCTAAAGGAACTATGTCTGTTGCCGAAGCAAAGCCTCTGGTTGAAAACCTGGTGCGCAACGAGAAAAAAGCTGCGCTCATCGCCACCACCAGATTCAAAGGAAACAGCCTCGATGAAATATCCAAGAACCTGCAGGCGCCTGTTCAAAAAGCAGACACCCTCTTCTTCTCAGCTCCTTTTATCGCAGGAGTTGGAAACGAGCCTGCAGTAGTTGGTGCAGCTTTCAACAAGTCCCAGATAGGAAAAACAAGCACCCCTATTCGTGGAACAACAGGCGTATTTGCTATTCAAACCGAATCTGCCGGTGCTCGTCCTTCCATGCAGGATTCAGATTCTTTCAGGCAGAGCCTCATGCAATTGTTGCGCTCAGGTTCGTTCCGTAGCCAGGACGCTTTAAGAAAGGCAGCTAAAATAAAGGACAACCGCTCACAGTTCAACTAGGTTGGATTTCAATTGATATCATTCAGGCCCGGAAAACCCGGGCCTTTATTTTTACCTTTTCCGAAACTTTTCACCGCATTCGAACCATTAACTTTGCAATATCCCTTCGTTATGGAACAACCATTTATCAACAAGGTGGCCGAAAGCGGCCTTATCACCCTCGACCCTGCGGAGTATTATCCGACAGAAACCATTCGGCTGTTTGATCTGAAGGACCATCTTTTCATGAACCTGATTCTAAAAGAGAAAGATTTTCGGGCCGCTCTTCAAAATACAGATTGGTCAGTATACCAGGACGCAGCAGTGGGTATCGTTTGCTCTGCAGATGCCATCATTCCATTATGGGCATATATGCTTGTTGCCTCTGCTTTGGAGCCCTATGCATTATTTATCATCAAGGGTAACGAACAGCAAGTACTGGAATCCCTTTTCCTGCGGAACATAGCAACAATCAACGCAGCAGACTATGCCGGACAAAGGGTAGTTGTAAAAGGATGCGGAGAAAAAACAATTCCGGAATCAGTTTATATCGCAATTACCGAAAAGCTTCGTCCACAAGTGAAGAGTATTTTCTTTGGCGAACCCTGCAGCACCGTTCCGGTGTACAAGAAAAAATAGGCCTTACTTATTTGTTGCGTGTTGTTGCATCAACAAAGCGGGTATCGTAATCCTCGCGGATGGTTCCCAGCACCCTGTCCCAAAACAAAAAATACAACCCATAATTTCCCTTGAAATACTGGTGATGCTGGTTGTGGTTAACAGAAGTGTTGATCCATTTTCCAACACGCGTTTTGTGAAAACCCTTCGGATATAGTTCATACCCGAGGTGTCCGTACACGTTGTACACGATCATCATCAGAAAGAACAACATCAGATGGGTCTTGTGTATAGGAACCGTAAATAAAAAGACAACTACAATACCCACTTCTACCAGCGCCTCCAGGGGATGAAAGGCATAGGCCGCCCAGGGACTTGGGTTGGTCGATTTGTGGTGTACGAGGTGAAAGAGGTTGAACAGCTTTTTGTGGTGCATCAGCCGATGGGCAAAATAAAAATAGGTGTCATGCATCACAAACAATACGGGGAACAAAGCAAAGTAATAGAACCAGCCATATTCCGATATCTCCGCGTAGCGCGTTGTATATTTTGCAATAGAAGGAACCGCAATCAAGGGATAAGTGACAGTAGTGAAAATAAAAATCGTGAGCATGGAATAGCCGAACTCACGCAAGTAATCTTTGTTCTCCGGAAAACGGAGCTGTATCTTTTTGTATAACCACTTCCTGCGGAAAATAACATAAAACAACAAAAAGGCCAGACCGGCAAAGAAACTATACCGTCCACCAATCAACCACACCTGTTTAAAAAAGAATTCCCAATTCATGCCGCAAAGATAGTTGGGATTAAAACGCCTGAACCGGACAAAAGGTTAATTTTTATGCATGAATTTTTCCAAACTGGTAAACGCCTGTCGGCGTACCCGGTTTTGCAAAAAGCCCGCCCGCCCCAACAGCCAACCCTTCCACCCCAGCGCTTGCCTGCACCAGCTATACATATCAAAGGCATCGGAGTGTTCTGTAATGAGCCCCTCGCGAAGCCGAAAATGTGCTTTCACTTTGTTGACTACCTTTCTTCCTGTTGCAGAAAAAGTATAGTGCGCTTCCCACTCGCAGGTGGCATATTCTTCATCCAACAATTCGATCTTTCCAAAGCTGATTTGTAAATCCTTTCCGCGGCTACACAACATCTCCCACATTTTTCTAACAGCATCTCCTTCCAGCCAGGGAAAAACGGGGTCGCTGAAAACAATGTCTTCACTATAACAAAGCCCCATACCGGCACTATCTCTTTGTTGAAAGGCCGAATAGAATCGACGGATTGTTGCTTCGTTGGGATGCATAAATATTTTTTAGTGTGCCTCCAGCCAATTTTTTCCTGAACCGATGGCCGCTTCTACAGGAACGGCATTGGGTAAGACCAGCGCTTGTTTCATGCCAGTTAAAATAAGGGGCCTGAGCTTATCGAGCTCTTCTTCCACCGCATCAAAAACCAATTCGTCGTGAACCTGCAAGATCATCACAGATTTTAACTTGCGTTCTTTCATTTCGCGGTGAATGCTAATCATTGCCAATTTAATCATATCGGCAGCGGTTCCTTGTATCGGGGAATTGATAGCGTTGCGCTCTGCAAAACCGCGCACGGTGAAGTTCGCAGAGTTGATGTCTTTGAGCCAGCGCTTTCTTCCCAGCAATGTTTCTACATATCCGTTCTTCTGTGCATATTGCACCACGTCATCCATATAGCGGGTAATGCCCGAGAACTCTTTCTTATAATTATCAATGATCTCTTTGGCTTCGGTTTTCGAGATGCCCAGGTTCTCTGCGAGACCAAAAGCGCCTTGTCCATAAATGATGCCAAAATTCACGCTCTTCGCTTTGTACCGCATCTCTTTTGTTACCTCCTCTTCAGCAACGCCGAAAACACGTGCTGCTGTAGCGGTATGGATGTCTTTTCCCAGTCTGAAAGCTTCACACATATTCGCATCTCCGCTCATCGATGCAACGATACGCAACTCTATCTGAGAATAGTCAGCACTCACCAGAACACGACCTTCACCGCGAGCAATGAATGCCTTTCTGATTTCCCGCCCGCGGTCGCTTCGAATCGGAATATTTTGCAGATTAGGATTGTTGCTGCTCAGCCGTCCTGTCACCGCTACTGCTTGTGCATACGAGGTGTGAACCCTGCCTGTTTTGCTATTGATCATCTCAGGAAGCGCATCAACATAGGTGCTCTTGAGCTTGGTCAATTCTCGAAACCCGAGGATGTCTGCTACAATGGGATGTTGAGCAGCCAATTTTTGTAATACATCTTCGCCCGTAGCATACTGTCCGGTCTTTGTTTTTTTTGCCTTTGGATCTACCTGTAATTTTTCAAATAATACTTCACCCAGCTGCTTGGGAGATGCGAGGTTGAAGCGAACGCCTGCCTGCTGGTATACCGACTCCTCACATTTCTTGGCTTCTTTTTCCAGCAGCCGACTGTAATCATTTAAAAAGGGAACATCAATGCGAACGCCTTCAAATTCCATGTCTGTCAATACCTGCACCAGGGGGTTCTCCACTTCTCGAAAAACGCGTTCTACCTGCTTGCTTCCAAGTTCCGGTAAAAACACCGATTTAAGTTGCAGTGTTATGTCTGCATCTTCTACCGCGTATTCTTTGATCTTTTCTTTCTCTACATCGCGCATGTTGCCTTGTCCCTTTCCTTTTTTTCCGATCAGCTCTTCAATGTGTACCGGCTCATAACCCAGGTACCGGGCACTCAGGTAATCCATGCTTCTGCGCCCCTCGGGGTCTATGAGATAATGTGCGAGCATGGTATCAAATATTTTTCCGCGGGGCTCAATGCCGAGCCACTTCAAGATCAGCAGGTCATACTTGAGGTTATGTCCAACCCATGTCACATCGGTTCTTTCAAACAGGGGCCGCAGTTGTTCTAACAGGCCGGAAAGAGCATTTTTGTCGGAGGGGCAGGGAATATAGTATCCCTCACCCTTTTTATAGGAAAAGCTTATCCCTACGGGATCTGCTTCATTCGCATCGAGATCGGTTGTTTCTGTGTCGAAGCAGATTTCGTTGACCTGCATCAATTCGTTGATCAGGGAAGCAATCGCCTCTTCTGTTTCTACCAGGGTATAATGATGTTGTGTATTGGTAATGTTTCTTTCTGCCAGCAAGCCCTGAACCGTCTCTGCCGGTGCTTCTTTTTTGGCGGCCGGCGCATCAGTAGCCTCGCCAAACAGGTTGATCTGAACGGCTTTGGGTGCGGTCTGAAAGGCGTTGAAGCTTTCGCCCAATATTCTTTTTCCCAGCGTTTTGAACTCCAGCTCGGTGAACACTTCTGTCAATAGTTCTTTGTTCCACTCTTTTAATCGATAATCTTCTTCGTGAAATGTTACCGGCACATTCGTTATGATGGTTGCCAGCTTTTTACTCATGATGGCGTCGTCTTTGCCCTTGCGCACTTTTTCCCCCAGCGCCCCTTTGATCTCGTCAGCATGTGCAAGCACGTTTTCCAGCGTATCGTATTCTTTCAGCAGCTTGGCCGCAGTTTTTTCTCCGATGCCTGCAATGCCGGGAATGTTATCCACCGCATCGCCCATGAGTCCGAGCATGTCGATGACCTGCTCAACACGCCGGATGTCCCACTTTTCACAAATTTTTTCTGCTGTGAGAATTTCTTCTGCTCCGCCTGCAGATGCCGGCTTATATATATATACATGCGGATGAATCAGCAGCTGTCCGTAGTCTTTGTCCGATGTTACCATATATACACTGTATCCGAGGTCGGCAGCCTGCCATGCAACAGTGCCAATTACGTCATCTGCTTCGAATCCGTCTAGCTCTACTACGGGAATATTGAATCCCTGGATGATCTTTTTTATGTCCGGAATAGAATCCAGCAGGTCTTCAGGAGCTTCTTGGCGATTGGATTTATAGTCTGCAAAATCTGTGTGTCTTTCTGTTGGAGCGTGCGTGTCGAAACAAACAGCCAGATGTGTTGGCTTTTCTTTGTTGATCAGCTCAAACAATGTGTTGGTAAAACCAAACTGAGCATTGGTATTTTTCCCGCGTGAAGTAATGCGGGGAGCGCGGATCAGCGCGTAATAAGCGCGGTACACGAGCGCCATTGCATCCAGCAGGAACAGCTTTTTTTCCATGGGCTAAAGGTATGAAAAGCGAGGCACTGTGCGATTGCCCGTGGTATAAAATGCAGCAAGCCGCACGATGAAGCGCGGCTTGCCTGTTGATTCCGCCAAGGGCGGGAAAGCGGTTATTTCAAAGAATACTTGTGTTTGTATCTTTCATACAGCTGTCGTTGTTTGTTGTCGAGGCTCGTCATGCGGCCCTGGATGAGAATATGGCTTACGTTGCTGCTTTTTGGATCGAGCAGATCTCCGTCGCTTACTACGATATTCGCATCTTTGCCCACTTCCAGGCTACCCGTTCTTTTGTCAATTCCTAAAATTTTGGCAGCATTGAGCGTTACCGCACTGAGCGCCTCTTCTTTGCTCAGTCCGAAAGTAGCTGCAATACCTGCATTGTAAGAAAGGTTTCTGTAGCGGGTATTGGCGTCATCATCATTGATACAGTAGAGCACGCCCGCTTTTTGCAGCATGGCCGGGGTTTTGAACGGCTGATCAATGTCATCGTCTTCCAAAGCCGGCAGGTTCAGACACTGGTCCAGAATAAAGGAGATGTTAATCGCTTTGAGAAGCTCTGCCAAATGAAAGCTCTCACTGCCGCCAACAATCACCACATCGAATCCAAACTCTTTTACAAAGTCGATCGCGATGAGCATTTGCTTGATTTGATCTCCGTGAACAAATAGTTTTTGTTTTTTCTCCAATAGCGGGCGCATTGCCTCCAGTTTGAGATTTATTTTGCTGTGCGTAGTTTCTTGTAAGTAGGCTTTCGCTTCGCGGAAGAAGGCTTTGATTTCTTCTACTTTTTCTGCAGCGGAATTTCCGCCCGCTTCAGCACCCGCACCGGGAAATCCGGGAAAGCCCCCGAAACGGCGTCCGCCACCTCTGCTGATAAAGCTTGGTAAATTAATGTGCATGCCGATATCGGTTTGATAGGCTGCATCTTCCCAATTCCATGCGTCAAGCTGAACGATAGAAGAGCTGCCGCTTACAACCCCACCCTGCGGGGCTACGTTCGCGAGAAGAATACCATTGCTGCGCAATACGGCAGGAACCCTTGAGTCGGTATTGTAGGCAACAATGGAACGTATGTTGCTATTGTAATCGCCCAGTTCTGAAAAGTCATTGCTGGCGCGAACACCATTGGCAATTTCTTTCAAACCGATATCGGTATTGGCAAGAATCAATCCCGGATAAACGTGTTTTCCTTTCGCATCAATTATGCGATCGTTGTTCCCGGGCGAAACCGCGGATGCGCCAACGGCGGTTATTTTTCCGTTGGTGACAACAACGGTGCCATTGTCGATTACGGTTCCGTTGCCCACATGAATGGTTCCGTTGGCAATAATGGTTTTTCCCTTGAAGTCGGGGGCCGGATAAACAACCTCTTGTGAAAATGCCGGAATGGCTAAACAGCTAATCCAGCATAGTGTCAGTAATTTTTTCATACACATACTTTTATATATTCTGCTTGCGCAGTCATGATTATTGTTGTGATTGGATGTCTTCTGCATCAATGGTAAAGATGCCGTCTTTGTGTTCGTGGTCTCCGCAGCCCATTAAGATCTGCCAACTTGGTTCTGCAGGTCTGGTGGGTGCGCCGGAACGCTTTTCTCCGATCATTTTTTGTGACAGGCGGAATCGCTCTGCAGCAATCTTCTTCCGTTGCTCCATGTCTTTTTCCCGATCGAAATACACGATTCCATCCACAATGGTTTTCTCTGCTTTTGCATAAATGCTCAAAGGATGCTCGCTCCAAATCACGACATCAGCATCTTTTCCTGCCTTGAGACTTCCCACCTTGTTGTCAATGTGCAGTGCTTTAGCCGGATTCAGCGTGACCATTTTCAGTGCGTCTTCTTCGCCAACACCGCCATAACGAACTACCTTACCGGCCTCCTGGTTGAGGCGACGCGCCATTTCTGCATCATCAGAATTGATACAAACATTGAGACCAACCTTTTGCATGATGGCAGCATTGTATGCATTCGCATCGGTTACCTCTACTTTATAATACCACCAGTCAGAAAAGGTAGAAGCGTTAGAGCCATGGGCTTTCATTTTATCTGCTACCTTGTATCCTTCCATGATGTGCGTGAACGTATTGAATGTTACGCCAAACTTTTCTCCAACCCTCATGGCAGCAGTGATCTCGCTCTGAACATATGAGTGACATGTAATGAATCGCTTCTTGTTCATTATCTCTACCAGCGCATCTAGTTCAAGGTCTCTTCGTGTGCCGTTCGGATCGGCCTTCATGGCCTTCTCATAATCCTGCGCTCTTGTGAAGGCGTCGGTAAGAATTTGTTCAACTCCCATTCTGGTATCAGGGAATCGATTGTTGTTGATAGAAGTTGTTCTCTTCACATTTTCTCCCAGTGCGAATTTGATGAAGGGATCCCAGCCCTTGAACATAAGATCATCTGCATTGGCTCCCCAGCGCAACTTGATCATCTGCGTTTGTCCGCCAATGGTATTGGCAGAACCATGCAGGATATGGGAAGAGGTAACCCCACCGCTGAGTTGTCTATATATATTTATGTCTTCGGGGTTCAGGTTGTCAGCAATGCGTGCCTCAGAGGTAACGGATTGACCGCCCTCGTTGATGGATGCTGCAGCAATGTGAGAGTGCTCGTCAATTACACCGGCGGTCACGTGTTTGCCGGTTGCATCAATAACCCGAACGCCGTCTTCGCTGATATTTTTTCCTACTTTAACAATCTTCCCATTTTTAATCAGCACGTCAGCGCCTTCCAGCTTTCCTTCTTTTTCATTGGTCCATACGGTTGCGTTTTTGATCAGCATATTTTCCGCCTTTGGCGCCTCTTCCCAACCATATCCGTTGAACGGATATTGAACCTTGCCTGTTCTTCCGGCAAACGAAGGTCTTCTTCTTGAGCTATCACTCGCTGCTGCTGTTGCTGCCCCGCTCCAGTTTGCTGTCCAGGTTACTTTGTTTCCCGCCGTATCTTCTCCTGTACCTGCCCAGCTATTGCCGTTCGATACTCCGCTAAGTCGATATTGTGCCGGCACGCGTCCACCCATTCCGCCGCCCATATTTCCACCACCGGGTCTGCGCGGTGCCTGGGTGCCAAAGCTGAGTTTCACCATTTTTCCATCGTGGCTGAATTTTCCGGTGATGGTGTCCTTTCCGATTACATTGGCTGCCATCGCGCTTTTCACATCCAATGTATAATTGTTTGTTCCGCCGGCTCCTGTTATGGAAAGCGTATATATTCCTTTTACATCATTCCAGCTGTCTTCCTTCACACCATATTTATTTCCTTGCACCCAGTTTTGCAGAATGGTCGTTTTTTCTGAAAAGATGGGGCCGCTGGTGATAACGAAGTTCGCCAGCTTACCCGCTTCGAGGCTTCCTACTTTGTCATAAACACCCAACAAGGTTGCCGGCGTCTTGGTTAGGGCATCCATCGCTTTGTTCTCGCCAAGTCCGGCTTCAATGGCTTTGCGCAGGTTGCTATAAAAAGTTTTCGGGTCTCTGAGGTCAGCAACGGTGAGACAGAAACTGATGCCTGCCTTCTCCAGGGCTGCGGGATTTCCCGGAGCCATTTCCCAATGCTTCATGTCTGCAATAGAAACGGCTCGCGCGTCGATGGGGTCTTCCACGTCCATGGCAGCCGGAAAATTCAGGGAGACAATCATCGGTGATTGGAGTGCCGCAATATCAGCGATGCGCTGGTACTCGTTGCCGCCGCCCTTGATAATGTATTTCACGCCAAACTCTGCAGCAATTTTTGCTGCACGCACATCATTCCACTTATCCTCTGCTTCGAAAATCTGCGGCAGTGCCTGAAGTTCGTTCCACGCCTTTAGAGAGTGGTTCAACCCTTCTTTTGCAGCATTGTTCTTGTACCATTGAGCGTCCAGATAAGTTTGTCGCAACAGAGCGATGCTGCCCATGATGCTGCTCGGATAGCTTTGCATCGAGCTTCCTTTGTTGAAGGAATAATGAGCAGAGGCCCGCTCCTTCAGGATTACACCGTTTTCTTTTTCGTTGGCAAGGGTTACAACAGCCCCTGCGCCACGGGCAATACCATCTTTGCTGTGGGTGAGAACAGTTCCGAACCCGAGCTCGCGCCAAATTTTTGCCTTGCTATCATCTGCCACAAAAAGTCGGGCAGCATCTGTTTCAGGACGAATGGCCTGGTTCCAGCCATAGGCCCCTTTGGTGTTTGAGGTGATTTGTGAAGGGGCGTTGAAATTAAAAGCTGCACGCAGTGCCGCAGGATCCCGTTGTGTTCCCGGAATGCCATAGTCTGTATAGATATCTATGAAAGATGGATATATATACTTGTCTTTACAATCAATCACTACGGCGTCTTTGGGAATAGCAACGCCCTGTGTGCCAACGGCAACTATTTTTCCATCGCGAATCACGAGGGTGGCGTTGGTAAGCGTACTACCGGATTCTTTAACAATCGTTGCATTGGTAAATGCATAGCAGTTTTCCCGCTTGTCGGCAACGCCATTAACGGGAAAGGTTTCCTGCGCCAGCAGTTGTCGCCCAACGAGCAACGACAGCAACAGGGGCACAATTTTTTTAATCATAAGGAGGGGTTTGAATAGGAATAAAGCTAACTAAAAAGCGAACTTGTTTTTCCGCGGAAAAATATCACCGGCAACAAATTCGGTGAAAACACCTATTTATCGGATGAAACGGAATGATTACATTTTGCCCGCATCCACATCTTTGATGAAGCTGATCAGTCCCGGGAAGTAATGCGGCTGATCGTCCCACATAGAACAATGGCTTCCGTCGGGACAATACAGATAGCGGCCCTTCTGCACCTGCGTTGACATCCATTTCATGTGTTCGGGGTCCATTGTATCGTGTTGTCCGCCAATGGTGAGTGTTGGCACTTTGATTTTCGGTAAATCTTTCGAGCGATCCCAGTTCAACAACCTTCCGCTGGCACCAAATTCCGATGGGCCCTGCATCATCACATAGATTTCCTGATTGATATGTGAAAAAGAGCGCGTTACAGGTTCCGGCCAGGGAAGCGCGCGACAGAGGTGTTTCTCATAATAATTCGGCACCAGTATTTCCATATAGCGCGGATTCGTGTATTGCTTTTTTGATTCCATCAACCGAATGGTATCTACAATTTTCGGATCCATCTGCTTGGCCAGCACGTTGTTGGCATACTTCACGTATTCGGGTATGCTGCTGACCATGTTGCTAATGACGAGCCCCTTGATGTTGTCCTGGTATTTGAGTGCATACTCCAGCGCGAGAATGCCGCCCCAGCTATGTCCAACAACAAAGAAGTTGTCTTTGTTTAATCCCAACGCCTTTCTTACCTGCTCAACTTCTTCTACAAATCTTTCGGTTGTCCATAGAGAGCTGTCTGTGGGGTGGTCGCTGAGCATAGAGCCAAGCTGATCGTATTCATAAAACTCAAAACCTTCTTTTGGGAAAAAACTTTCAAAGCTTTCAAATCCCTCGTGTGTTCCCCCGGGACCTCCATGAAGCAGCAGCACTTTGATTTTTGGATTGTTACCGAATTTTTTGGTCCACACATTGAATTTACCTACCGGTGTTTCGATAGGAATCATTTTGACTCCACCCGATTGAACGCCGCTATCGGTTATGGCATGGTACTCAGAAAGGGTTGGTGAGTTGTTTTTCGAAGGGTTGTTGCAGGCGGCT
>DAIMYK010000025.1:0-12290 GCA_036734525.1 Sediminibacterium sp.
CTTTCCAATATACATTGCCTCTAACACCGGCATTCCAAACCCATCCGCCAGTGAAGGAAAAACGAACCCCTTGCATTCTCTGTAATACCTTTGCTTCTCTTCTTCAGTAATCGGGCCTGTAAATATCACCCGGTCGGCTACCCCGAAGCGCCTGGCTTCCGCTCTGATTGCCTCCTGATAACTTTCGTCCTGTATTATTCCTGCTATGATCAACAAGTCATCCTTCTTTTCCAACAAAGCAGGAAGCACATGAAAATTTTTTTTAGCTGCTACTGTTCCAATCGTGAAAAGAAAAGGTCGATGAGGCAGCACCTTAGGTTCCCTCGGCTGAACAGAGGAAAAATTACATCCATTATAAATAACTGACGTGGGAACAGTACCTAAGTTTATATGCTCTTTCAACTCTTCCAAAACAAAAGATGAAATCGTTACAATATATTGAGCCCTGTTTACTTTCGATTGTAATCTATCCAAAGCCCTCTTCACACTTGAACTGCCTTTCCCGGGTTGATGTAAAAAATTGAGATCATGAACTGTAAGAACTGTAGGTATGATCCGGTGTCGCGGATAATATTCACTGTCCTGTTGCATGGCGTGCCAGACATCAATTTTTCCCAGAGCCGGCAAATACAATTTATGAAATATTTGCTGTGGCATATACCGAACTTCCTTACCAAAACAGCCCTCCAGTTTACCCGGAAGATAAAACGTTAGTTCCTCCTTTGAAGTTCGAACAGCAGACAATGCTGTACCCAACTCCTTACAAAAATGATAGAGCCCGGTATTCGGATACTTCATCCGTTCGGCATCCAGCCAGATATGCAGCCGGGAATCAGACATCAGGAATGAAATTGTTGAGAGAGAAATTGAAAAAGATTAAATCCGGGGCGGGCCATTTGCTCGGCAATATCTTCTACCAGTTTTTGTTTGGTTAAATCGCGCATCCGGTGTCGACTGATGAGCTGATAGGCTTTCTCTGCCAACAACCACTTCTTGCGCTCCGGTGTTGCCTGTAATTGCTGGTGCTGTTCAATGGCTTTGGCTAACTCTGCAATACCTGTTTGTTGTGTGGCAATGGTTTTGAGAATAGGAATTTCCCAGTTACCGGGTACAAAAGAACCTGCCAGCATACCGCGTAGATGTTTTACCAATTGATCTGCATCAGGGCGGTCGCTTTTATTAACAACAAAAATATCTGCTATCTCCATCAGTCCGGATTTCATCGTCTGCACCTCATCCCCGGCCTCCGGCACCAAAACCACCACAGTTGTATCTGCAAGTCCGGCAATCTCAATTTCACTTTGTCCGACCCCAACGGTCTCAATCAGCAACTCATCAAAACCGGCTGCCTGTAAAATAGCACTGATCTCAATGATTTGAGGATGAAGTCCCCCCAATGAACCCCTGGTGGCCAAGGAACGTATGTACACATTTGGATGATTGTACCAGGCACTCATGCGTATCCTGTCACCCAATAAAGCACCTAAATGAAAAGGCGAAGAGGGGTCAACACATACCACCCCGACCTTTTTGCCTTGATTGACCCATTGATGTATCAGCGCATCCGTCAGGGTACTTTTACCTGCCCCCGGCGCTCCCGTAATTCCGGTAATTAAAGCCCGCCCGGGTGGCAGTTGCTGCAGAAAAGAGAGATAACCCTCAGCATGGTTTTCTACAAGAGAAATGGCGCGCGCCAATGATTTGTAAGAATCATTCGACAAATCAGAAAGCAGAAATTGCCAATCCATGCCACTCGTTTGACGTAAATTTAGGCGATACCGGTTAGTTATTAAAATCTGCTTCAGCGTATCACCCCATTATTAGTCAGATATTCATGTTACAACAGACCAACAAAAGTCGATTGAAAGCATCTATCCCCGCAGCTATTATTTTGTTGATGTTGGTAGGACTTCTCTTCAGTAGAGCAATCTTGTCCATTAGTCATGGACTCTTTCTGCTTATTTTTATTTTCAATTACCGGCAACAGGACTTCCCATCCAGTGGAATGCAGGGCTGGAGTCTATGGGCCTTGATACTTCCCTTGCTGGGCTGCTGGCAAATGCCCTTTTCAGCTCAGCATTTCGATTTCTTACTTACCTGGGCAATGTACCCGATTGCCTTTCTTAGCGTGTCCCGATTGAATGAATCTACTTTGCATCAATTCATACACTGGTGCAGGCTGGCTGCATTCGCAGGAATCGTCTATGCTATTTGCAGCTACCTCTTGAGCCAGGCCGCCTGGGTAAAGGCGTATGGTGCCGGCCAGTCCTTACCTACTTTCATGGATACCGATCATGTCAGGTTCGGACTATTCCTTTGTGGTACCGGCTTGTTGACATGGCTTTCTAACAACTTATCTGTTCGTACTAAATTTATTTACCTGCTCATATTGCTCGCCGCCATCCTGTTCATGGCAGTACGAACCGCCTGGGTTGCCGCAAGTATCTTATTGCTTACCTGTTCCTTCTATGCAAATAATAGAACAAGCAATGGATCTGCTTTTCGACGCAGCCTGCGTCCGATTTTCATTTTGCTTTTGATAATAGTGGCTGCCTCTTTAGGATTCCTGTTATTCCCCACAGTACAGCAGAAGTGGGCTTATATGGTGTATGACTGGCAACAATACGCAGCCCAACCGGCACAAATGGGATATTCCGACGGTGCCAGAAGATTCGTCAATACCTTGGCATGGGAAGTTGCGGGTAAACATACTCTAACCGGTACAGGATGGGCCAATATTGCCCCGACATTACAAGCTGCCTTTGCGGAAAAATACCCCGGTCAGACACTTGGTTTCAGCTGGCCATTCAATCAATGGCTTTTCTGGTGGTTGGGATCAGGCGTCATAGGAGTGGTATTCTTTTCTGCCTGGCTGCTATTTCCTCTGATCAAAGGGATACAAGAAAAAAATTCCGGCATCGTTGCATGGACACTTGCTATTACTGCTTCCTGTTGGGTGGAATCAACACTGAGTTTTCAATATGGAGTGTGGCTACATGCCTGGATGCTGGCACTTGCCTGGCGGCTCTCGCAAAATAAAAATGCTTCCGCCGGCATCAGCGGATAAGTCTGTAATTCCGGAAATCAAAGGGGCGAATGCCGGTAATCTTTTCAAAGTAATATAGCAGCCTGTCTTTAAGTGAAAATTTCTTTTTGGTGATATCTAATTCCAGTTTCCAGTTTTTTCGCCGTATGCGGTCATGCATCACTTCCGGATGCGTACCCGTGAATTTTTCCAAAGAATCATAGGCCTCAAAATCCCATGCATCAGGGGTTGCCAGAACTCTTTTCATCTCTTCATCATTCAACCAGTAAGTACTCACATTTTTCTGCTTCTTCATCATCTGCTCCGGACTCTTCACCCAGCCGTAATGATAAACACTTGCATGGACAGGTTTCACTTTAATAGGCCGACCATTTCTCCTAAATCCTTGTGCATCTTTATAAGCGCGAATACTTTTGTCATTTCGAATAATGCGTACTTCCTTGTGGTACCACTTCCTGCTATCTCCAATGTAATCATAGGAGCCATAAAAGTGTACATAGTCAAAAAGCAATCCATCTACACGCCGATCCCCCAGATGATCTTTACAGGCTTTCAGTATAGCTCCATGATATTGCTCATGTATTACTTCGTCTGCCTGTATATAAAACGCCCAATCACTCTCCGGGTTGATCAGGTCTGCGGCTTTATCTGTTTCTACTGCCAACACCCTTCCACCACTTCGCAATGTCATATCCCAAGCAGAGTGATGAATTTTAATTTTCGGACTGCCGATGGCCTGTATAAGCGCTTCTGTTTGATCGGTAGAATCACCAATTAAAACGATCATTTCATCCACCACCGGAAGAATGCTGCGAATGGCTTCTACCACCGGGTAATCATTCTCTACCGCATTGCGGATGATGGTAAAGCCTGAAATCAACATATTCATGGAAATTAATGCACAAAGAACCGAAAACTTTTGCATCTTGCCTATGTAAGTCCGGAACCCAACACCATATTCAGTTAACGATGACCAATTTTATTCCTCTTTTCCCCCTGGGAATCGTCGTTTACCCGGGAGAATGGCTCAACCTACACATCTTTGAGCCGCGCTACAGGCAACTGATCAAGGAATGCAAAGAAGAGAACAAACCCTTTGGCATCCCCCCCGTGATAGGCAATCGAGTTCAGGAAACCGGCTCCATCGTTCTAATGAAAGAATTGGTCAACGAATATGAAGACGGAAGAATGGACATACGTGTACAGGGTACCCGTATTTTTCGGATGCTGGAAGTGGTAAAAACGATTCCCGACAAACTTTATAGTGGGGCGATTGTTCACTATCCGGACAACAGAATGACATCGAACACAGTTTTGCTTACCGGGGTTTTGGCAGCCATAAGAGAATTACACCGGCGGCTGAATGTGACCAAGAAATTCCAGCTGCCCGATGAACAATTGTGTAGTTATGATCTGGCACACCATGCCGGATTATCACTGGAACAGGAATACGAATTGCTGGAATTGGTAGATGAATGGCAAAGACTGGAATATCTTCGCAGACACTTGCAATCGGCTCTGCCGATGATTGCTGAAATGGATAACCTTCGGGAAAGAATCAGCCTGAATGGTCATTTCAGAGAACTAAAAGGGTGGGATCTTGAATAAATAATTTTATGGCAACAACCATCTGTTTTGACTTCGGAAATACACGGCTGAAAGCCGGCATTTTCTCCGGAAAAGTTTTTCTGGAAGAGGTGGTATTGCCCGGGGCAGGAGCTGATGATCTGCGCCCTCTAATGGAAAAAGTTAGACCGGAAAAAACAATTTTGGCATCTGTCATCAATCATCCTGCCGAGACCAATGAATTGCTGACACAATTCGGAAAATTTCACCTGTTAAATCATGCAAGCCAATTGCCCATCACCACACCTGTTGGAAAACCCGAGACCATTGGTGCAGACAGGTTGGCGATCTGCTCTGCAGCTGTGGATCTATATCCTAACAGACACTGCCTGGTGATTGGATTGGGCACTTGTATCACTTATAATTTCATCAATGCAGAACATGAATTCCTGGGAGGAAGCATCTCTCCAGGTATGAATATGCGCTTCCGTGCCATGCACGAACAAACCGCCCTCCTGCCAATGGCAAAGCCGACCAAGCGATTTCCCTTGGTAGGATACGATACCATGACCAATCTGCAAAGTGGTGTCATCCAGGGAATGGCAGCAGAAATAGACGGCATCATACATGCCTACCGAAGTAAATACAATGAACTTCAGGTGCTCATTACAGGCGGAGATCTAATTTTCTTCGATTCACTTTTGTTGCATCCCATGCACCGTGATCCCTACTTGCTTTTCAGAGGCTTACACGCCATTTGTGAGGCGAATCTCCCGGATGAAAACTGATTCCAAAAAATTCACCGAATTTTGTCATCATGATAAACAAATTAAGCCGGCTTTCGCTGGTCCTGGTGTTGCTATCAACAAGCATGGGCTGCGAAAATGATATCACAGAGGTTCGGGAAATGGCTAAAAAATCGACGAATGTTGAGATCGGCACCAATATAGATAGTTACCTTAGTCTGGAAGGCAAAGCAAAAGCTCACCTGACCGCACCAAAGATCATCCGGTATGTGGGGGAAGGGCCCCGGCGTTCAGAATTTCCCAACAACTTACATGTTGACTTTTTCAATGATAGCAACAAAATTGAGAGCCGCATCGATGCCCAATATGGCAACTACAATGAAAATGACAAGAAAGTGCTACTAAAAAATAATATAGTGGCTACCAATATTTTCGGAGACACGCTTTTTACAGATGAGCTTTGGTGGGACCAGGTAGCAGAAAAATTTTATACCGATAAAAAAGTCACCATCAGTAAAAATTACCGGAGCGATTATTTTGTCGGACTCAAGGGTATGACCTGTAATCAAAACCTTACTGACATGAAACTATTCGAAATTGAAGACAAAAGCTATACTACCTACAAAGACAGTACCGCACAACCCGCCCCGCAACCGCCACCGCCCGCTCCTGCACCCATGCTGAAAACACGCAGGAATTAATTCCATGAATCAGCAGTATCGTATATTTGTATATATCAGGTAATTCAGGCATGACAGAACTGGCCATTATTTCCGGACTATTTATTTCCTTGCTCTTCATTGCTTTTTTTGCAGGCTATGAGATTGCTTTTGTCAATGAAAACCGCTATTCAATCGAATAAAAAAATAAACAAGAAAGGAATAATACTTGCCGGATTCATCGAGAACCAGGCTAAGTTCATCGGCTCCTGCCTGGTCGGCTTGAATATCTTTCTGGTTGTTTACGGACTACTATTCGGTCATTTGCTCAAAATAACCGTTTGGAATCCGTGGAACATCGAAAACAAATACATCAAACTGATACTTGATACCCTGCTCTCTACTATGGTGGTATTGGTGCTGGGTGAGTTCTTACCCAAGGCAGTATTCAGGGCGAAAAATGAACTGCTGCTTCCTGCATTTGCAGGCATAGCCCATTTCTTCTACACTCTTTTTGAGCCGGTCACTAACTTGCTCGTAAATATTTCTCAATGGATACTTCGTTACATCTTTAATGTGCGGGTCAATGAAAAAAATGAGGCGTTTACCAAAATCGATCTGGAACATTTTTTTCAGCAAACCAAAGAACAGAGTGAGGAAAATACAGACCTGAACAAAGAACTTTTTGAGAATGCACTCAGCCTTCCCATGGTCAAAATCAGGCAATGTCTTGTACCCCGAACTGAAATTGAAGCCTGTGAATTGCAGGCACCAATCGAAACTTTACAGCAGCAATTCATCGCTACCCAGTTGAGTAAACTGATTATTTATGATGACAACATTGATAATATTGTAGGCTATGTTCACCAACTCGATCTTTTCAAAAAGCCTGCCAATATTCAGTCTGTATTACACCCTATCATCGTCGTACCCGAAGCAATGAGCGTTCCCGATCTGATGAATAAATTCACCAAAGAAAGAAAAAGCATCGCCTGGGTTGTTGATGAATTCGGAGGAACTTCCGGGATCGTTACCATGGAAGACCTGTTGGAAGAAATTTTCG
Organism: Sediminibacterium sp.; assembly: GCA_036734525.1. Taxonomy (GTDB): domain Bacteria; phylum Bacteroidota; class Bacteroidia; order Chitinophagales; family Chitinophagaceae; genus Sediminibacterium. The sequence continues at coordinate 7,081 of DAIMYK010000025.1, forward strand.
GAGAAATACAGGATGAATATGATATTGAGGAAGTAAAAGACAAACTGGAAAATGATGAGTACACATTCAGCGGCAGACTGGAACTAGACTACCTGAATGAAAAATATGGTCTGTCATTTCCCAATGGAAGCCCCGAAACGCTGAGCGGATATATAATTCAGCGAAATGAAGCGATACCAAGACAAAAAGAACAAATAATCATAGATAGGTACAGATTTGAAATTCTGGAAGTAAGTGATACCAGAATCGAAAAAGTAAAAATGAAGGTCCTTTAATATCCGGCTTCCGGCATTTCGAACCATCACCGTACCTTTGTGCCCTCATAACAACAGAAAATGGCGCTGTTAGGCAATAAAAAGCAGGATACACCTGCAGAAATGACCTTTATTGATCACCTCGAGGAACTTAGGGTGCGCATTATCAGAGCTGTATTGGCAATTTTGGTAATGGCGATTGTAATTTTCATTTACCGTGACTGGATTTTTGATTATGTGGTAACAGGTCCTATCAACCCGGATTTTATTTCCTATAGATACCTCTGTAGTTTTAGTCATTGGGCACACCTGGGGGATACACTTTGTATGCCGCCGGTAGAAGTGAATATGCAGAGCAATACTTTCGGAGGACAGTTCCTGGGAAGTATTTCAATGGCACTGATCGGTGGTATCATTGCCGCCTTCCCTTTCATCTTCTGGCAATTCTGGCTTTTTATAAAGCCGGCACTCAAAGAAAACGAGAGCAAGAATACCCGCTACGTGATTTTTTGGGTTTCCTTTTTCTTTTTCCTGGGAGCAGCCTTTGGATACTTCTTGCTGGGTCCCTTTACTTTTAACTTTCTGGCCGGATTTCAATTGGGGACCAGAGGAACCATCCGAACGCTTCCCACTCTTACCGATTATATCGATAATCTGACCAATATTATTCTGGGATGCGGCCTGGCATTTGAACTGCCTGTGCTAGCGCATATCCTTACTCGCGTTGGTATCATTAGTCCCTCCTTTCTGCGCTCTACCAGAAAATATGCGGTTGTAGTAATCCTGATTGTTGCCGCATTCATCACACCCAGTCCGGATTGGATGAGTCAGCTGATTGTTTTTACGCCATTGTTCCTTCTATATGAGTTGAGTATATTGGTGTCGGCAAGGGTATATAAACAAGTAGAAAAAGAGAATGAAGAGTGGAGCTAAATAGCCCCTCATCCGTCGGCGTATTTTTTCATATCCCCAACGTTGAAAGTTTTATCTTAGCAGCTAATCTATTTTACATGTCTGCCATTTTCTCCCCCGACCTGCCCATTGCACTGGGTGCCGATCATGCCGGATTTGCCTATAAAAAAGAGATCATCAGCTGGCTCAATGCACAAGGGTTGGCGACTGAAGATATGGGCACATTCAGTGAAGATTCTGTAGATTATCCTGATTTCGCCCATCCGGTCTGTACCCTAGTTGAAAATGGGAAAGCCGCTTTTGGCATACTGCTATGCGGTAGCGCCAATGGTGTTGCCATGACCGCCAACAAACATGCCGGTATCCGTGCCGGACTTTGCTGGGTCAATGAAGTAGCTTCCCTGGTAAGACAACACAACAATGCGAATGTATTGTGTATCCCTGCCCGCTTCGTTAGTCTGGAAGATGCCAAGACAATGGTCAACACTTTCATGACAACAGCATTCGAAGGAGGAAGACATGAAAAACGCGTCAATAAAATTGCTTGTTAAACTTAACCCCATCTATCAAATGAAAAAACAGTTACTTAGCTCAGTGCTTGCCCTGCTGTCTTTAACAGCTTTGGCTCAGAAACCGGAAGACGCGGTAAAATACGCTTCTGTGATCACTGCTGAAGGCTTGAAACAAAAACTTACCATCCTGGCAGGTCCTGAAATGGAAGGACGTGAAACCGCCACAGAAGGAGAAAGAAAAGCAGCCGCCTTCATTGAAGAACATTTTAGAAAAATCGGATTGAAACCGGGTAATGGTGACAGCTATCGCCAACCTTTTACTGTTTATCAGGATATTCTATCCGATAAAAAATTAATGGTCAATGGAAAGAACTACCAGTGGGACCAGGATTATAGTTTTCCTATGTTCATGGTATCCAGTGGCAATTGGAAATACAACTCAGTAGTTTATGTAGGAAATGGCACAAAGGATTCTGCCAACAACATCAATGATTTCGCTGGCATCGATGTGAAAGGGAAGCTGGTGCTGATTGCAGATGTAGCTGCCAACGGAAAATCACTGAACATGCCTTCCATGAGCAAAATGACACTTTTACGTGGCATGGGTGCAGCCGGTTTGCTAATGGTTTCATCAGAGTTCCCACGTAAAACTCCCAGTCAACTGAAAGGAAGAATGAGCATTAAGGCGCCCGTAACCAATGCCACCAACAATGACAATGGATTTATTGCAGGAATGATTTCTCCAGAAGTTGCCTCTGCATTGGTAGGTAGAACTTTCACCATGTCTTTTGCAGAATGGAAGGAATTACCTAAAGGAACCTATATTTCAGAAACTCAATTGGCTGCCAAAAAAACTACTGAAGCACTGGAGAGCAGTAACGTGATTGGTGTTTTGCCGGGTACGGATAAAAAAGATGAGTATCTCTTCATAACCGGTCACTATGACCACCTGGGAAAAATAGGTGACGTGATCTGGTACGGTGCCGATGATGATGGATCTGGTACCGTATCTGTTATGCAGATGGCAGAAGCATTTGCTGCCGCCGCTGCTAAAAGAAAAGGCCCCCGCAGAAGCATTGCCTTCATGGCTGTTAGTGGGGAAGAAAAAGGACTACTTGGATCTGAATACTATTCAGACCATCCCATTTATCCCATGGAAAAAACAACTGCCAATCTAAACATCGATATGGTGGGTCGCGTTGATACGGAGAGAAAAACTGCCGATACATTGAATTATGTATATGTTATTGGTCACGACAAGTTGAGCTCGGAACTTCCTATCATCAATGAGGGAGTGAATAATCTTTATACCCAACTGGTTCTCGACTATAAGTTTGATGATCCCAAAGACAGGAATCGGATTTATTTCAGAAGCGATCACTATAATTTTGCCCGCAAAGGTGTTCCCATTCTCTTCTTTTATGACGGAATGTTACAGGCCGATTATCATAAGCCCACCGACACCGTTGATAAGATCAACTTCCCCCTGATGGAAAAAAGAGTAAAAATGATTTTCCATACCGGCTGGGAAATGGCCAACCGCGATGGCATGCTGAAAAGAGATACCCCACTGAATATGGGCAGCCGTTGATAAACAGCTGACTGCAATAAAAAAGCCGTGTTCCTGAGAATACGGCTTTTTTTATGGAAGAAAACTGATTAATGTCCCAACAAATAGGCAAATATCAAAGGCACCACTATTGTGGCATCACTTTCCACTATGAATTTGGGGGTATTGACATCTAATTTTCCCCAGGTAATTTTTTCATTGGGCACAGCGCCTGAATATGAACCATAAGACGTGGTTGAATCACTGATCTGACAGAAATAACTCCAGAACGGAACATCGTGCCAGGAAAGATCCTGGTACATCATTGGAACAACACAGATGGGAAAATCTCCTGCAATACCACCTCCGATCTGGAAAAATCCTACACCCTTACCCCCACTGTTCTGGCGATACCAATCTGCCAGCCATACCATGTATTCAATACCACTTTTCATGGTAGATGCCTTCAATTCATTTTTGATAACATAGGAAGCAAAAATATTTCCCATGGTGCTGTCCTCCCATCCGGGTACAACGATGGGCAGATTCTTTTGAGCAGCAGCCAACATCCAACTATTCGCAGGATCAATTTCATAATACTGCTCCAGATCACCGCTCAACAACATCTGATACATGAATTCATGGGGGAAATATCTTTCGCCCTTGTCTTCAGCAGCTTTCCAAACCTGATGAATGTGCTTTTGCAGACGACGGAATGCCTCTTCCTCAGGAATACAGGTATCTGTAACCCTGTTGTAATGATTTTCCAATAAATCCCACTCATCTTGAGGACTCAGGTCACGATAATGAGGCACCCGCTTATAATGACTATGCGCTACCAGGTTCATGATATCTTCTTCCAGATTAGCACCCGTACAGCTGATGATAGCAACCTTATCCTGTCGAATCATCTCTGCCAGACTGATACCCAACTCTGCTGTACTCATGGCGCCAGCCAGACTCACCAGCATTTTTCCTCCCTCGTTTAAATGGGTCTCATACCCCTTGGCAGCATCCACCAAAGCGGCAGCATTGAAATGGCGATATTGATGCTCAATGAATTGCGAAATAGGTCCTTTTGGCATATTGTCTGTATTTGAGGCGCAAAGTTAATTTTTTAATCGGCTTCACACACGCCCTTTTTAAAAAGCCCGATACCCTCCCTGTACGCATCTATTTTCAGTAATTTCGCATTGCCGGTCCTGAAACACAGGTAAAACCGGATTTAGTTCCCGGTTATACTATGGATCAGGCCTATTTTAAAGCATACTATCACCTGGAAAGAAAGCACTGGTGGTTCCTGGTGAGAAAGAAGATCATCGCCGAAAGAATCCGTACGCTGTTGCATCCAACCTCGCCAATTCAATCTTTGAATGTTGGTGCAGCCACCGGAGCAACGTCTGATATGCTGGCAGCATTCGGACCGGTAATGAGCATCGAATACGATGCGAAATGCACCGAATTCACAAAAACCTACCTGTCTTCACCAATCTTGCAGGGATCGATATTGGAATTGCCCTTCGAAGCGAATCAGTATGACCTGGTGGCAGCCCTCGATGTAATTGAACATGTGGAAGACCATCAACTGGCGGTGCAGGAACTCTGGCGGGTTTGTAAACCGGGAGGGCATATCGTTATCACCGTTCCTGCTTATTCTTTTCTTTGGAGCGAACACGATGTTATCAACCATCATTTCAGAAGATATACACTCAATGAATTAACCTCTCTCTTTCAGCACCTGCCCGGAAAGCTGATGTACAAAACTTATTATAATTCATTTCTTTTCTTTCCCATTGCAACTTACCGATTGGCAATGAACATGATTAAAAAAATTGCAGGGGTCCAGAAAAAGAATGTGTCGAAGTATGACTACGAAGTATTGGGTACGGGAGGATGGATGAACCGGATCTTATCGGGTATATTTCACCTCGATTACTTTTGGCTAAAGATGGGGGGACATTTTCCGGCTGGTGTCTCTATTAT
>DAIMYK010000026.1:0-12280 GCA_036734525.1 Sediminibacterium sp.
CGGTTCCGGAAAAAAATTCGATTGGAAATTGATGCGCGGATTGAAAATAGGCAAACCCTTTTTTCTCAGTGGAGGTATCGGACCTGAAGATGTGCAGCGTATCCATGATTTCAGCAATGATCCTGTGGCAGCAGATCTTTTCGCGATTGATATCAACAGCCGTTTTGAAACTTCTCCCGGTATCAAGGACTAATCTTTGTTCAGGCAATTCATGCAGGAATTAAACCTCTTTTAATTTTTAAACAAGAAAATCTATACCAGCAACATTTTTACTTTATTCATTCTAATTAACCATTTCAACAAAATCATATGTCAAATACCGCAACAGCAGTAAGACAACCCGATACCGACGGTTATTACGGTTCCTTTGGCGGTGCGTATATTCCGGAAATGCTGTATCGCAACGTAAGCGAACTGAGGGAACAATATCTCTCCATCATGGAGGAACCGGAGTTCAAAGAAGAATTGCAAGCCCTGTTAAAAGATTATGTGGGTCGGCCCACCCCTTTGTTCCTGGCCGAACGACTGAGTGCTGAAATCGGTACTACCATCTACCTCAAAAGAGAAGACCTCTGCCATACCGGTGCTCACAAGATCAACAATACAGTGGGACAAATTCTCTTGGCTCGTCGCCTGGGAAAGACACGCATCATTGCAGAGACCGGAGCCGGACAGCATGGAGTGGCTACTGCTACTGTCTGTGCCTTGAAAGGAATGGAGTGCATCGTTTACATGGGTGAGAAAGACATGCAGCGACAGGCACCCAATGTTGCCCGCATGAAAATGCTGGGAGCGAAAGTAGTTCCCGCGATGAGCGGTAGCAGAACATTGAAAGATGCTACCAATGAAGCCATTCGTGACTGGATCAACCATCCCGATGATACCCATTATATCATCGGTAGTGTGGTAGGTCCGCATCCCTATCCCGATATGGTCGCTCGCTTCCAATCAATTATCAGTGAAGAGATCAAAAAACAATTGCTCGAAAAAACCGGCAACGAATTGCCTACCCATGTGGTAGCCTGTGTGGGTGGAGGAAGCAATGCAGCCGGTGCATTTTATCATTTTATCGAAGCGCCCTCTGTTCAATTGGTATCTGTGGAAGCTGCCGGCCATGGCATTCTTTCCGGCATGAGTGCCGCCACCACCCAGTTAGGAAAGCCGGGTATCCTTCATGGCAGCATGAGTCTTGTGATGCAAACTGCAGACGGACAAGTAGTAGAACCACACAGTATTTCAGCCGGACTCGACTATCCCGGTATCGGTCCCTTGCATGCCTACCTGTATAAAAATGGCAGAGCACGTTTTGAAAGTGCCACCGATGCCGAAGCATTGGAATGGGCTTTTCATGTAAGTAAAACGGAAGGAATTTTGCCTGCATTGGAAACTGCCCATGCATTCGCTGTTTTACCACGACTGGGTCTTACGCCTGCCGATAGGGTCGTTGTCTGCCTGAGCGGCAGAGGCGATAAAGACCTGGGAACCTATATGCAGGAAATGGGGAGATTCACCTAAACCGATCAAACCATAATTCTGCCAACTATCTAATTCGATGTTGTTAAACCAATGATATGAGTCGCATCACCGCTTTGTTCCAAAGAAAACCTTCGCACATACTGAATGTATATTGCACCGCCGGCTACCCGCACCTGGATAGTACCCTGCCCATCATGCAGGCTTTGCAGGAGAGTGGAGTGGACATGATTGAATTGGGTATGCCCTACAGTGACCCGCTCGCAGATGGACCTGTAATACAAGCCAGCTCAGAAACAGCCCTCGACAATGGCATGACCATCGATGTTCTTTTCGATCAGCTCTCGGGCTTACGCAAAACAAGGGAAGAGGGGGGAATAGGTAACGAACTCCCGGTTATTTTAATGGGCTACCTTAATCCCGTTCTTCAATATGGCATTGAACATTTTTGTGAGAGAGCCGCTGCTGTAGGGGTGGATGGCATTATTTTGCCCGATCTTCCGCCCATTGAATTTACACGGCAATATGGTGCTGTTTTCAGGAAACATGGTCTTGATTTTATATTTCTTGTAACGCCGGAAACAGCCGATGAAAGGGTTCGTCAATTGGATGCACTCTCCTCAGGATTTTTATACGCTGTAAGTTCTTCCGCCACCACCGGAAAAGACCAAAACATGGATCGGGTAAAAGAATATCTGCAACACCTGCAAACACTTCAGTTAAAAAATCCGATTCTGGTAGGCTTTGGTATCAAAGATCATGCAGGTTTTATGGGGGTGTGTGAACAGGCAGCAGGCGGCATCATCGGTTCTGCCTACATCCGTGCCTTGCAGGGTCAGGCTCATTATGCAGATGCTACCCAAAAATTCATTCACTCTATTCTGCATTCTTCGTAACATGTCAACAGTCATCATACAATACAATGCAGGCAACATCCGATCTGTGCTCTATGCATTGGAGCGATTGGGAGAAACAGCAGTGGTTACCGATGACCCTGCAACCATCCGGCAGGCAGATAGAGTAATTTTTCCGGGGGTAGGTGAGGCAAGCTCCGCGATGAACTACTTGCGCCAAAGAGGGTTAGACCAGGTGATCATCGGTTTACAACAGCCGGTATTGGGTATCTGCCTGGGCATGCAACTTCTCTGTTCGTACAGTGAAGAAAATGATACCACCTGTTTAGGCATTTTTGATGAAAAAGTATTGCGCATGCAGCCGGGTCATGTACCTCCACCCCCCGATCAATTGCAATGGAAGATTCCGCAGATGGGATGGAACAATATTTATGGACTTCATTCTTCACTCATGCAGGGGGTTGAAGAAAACAGTTATTGTTATTTTGTTCATGGCTACTATGCTGCCTGCGGTGACCATACTATTGCCACTACTAATTATATTCAACCCTACAGTGCAGCACTGCACCGCAATAACTTTTACGGATGTCAGTTCCACCCTGAAAAAAGTGCTGCTGTCGGGAAACAAATTCTACAGAACTTCCTTCAACTCTGATCATTCATGCAAATTATTCCAGCCATAGATATCATAGACGGTGCTTGTGTTCGACTCAGTCAGGGCGATTATAACCGAAAGACAACCTACAGCGCCGACCCATTGTCTGTTGCCCGAAGCTTTGAGGATGCCGGATTAACAAGATTGCATCTCGTTGACCTGGATGGTGCCAAAGCCGGTAAGATCATGAATGCAGCAGTGCTGGAAAAAATTGCAGCCAACACGCAATTAAAAATTGATTTTGGCGGAGGAATTCACAACGAGGAATCAGTTGCATCCGTCATCAATGCCGGTGCCACCTGGGTTACCGTAGGCAGCGTTGCTGTGAAAGCTCCGGAAAAACTGGAAGAATGGATAGCTCGCTTTGGTGGAGATCGGTTCATGTTAGGTGCGGATGTCAATGGAACCAAATTGGCAGTGAGTGGATGGACCGAAACAACAGATGTGGAAATAAAACCTTTCATTGAGCGATGGACTTCCGCCGGTATTCAACAGGTTTTCTGCACTGATATTAGCAAGGATGGATTGCTGGAAGGACCTTCCATTGCATTGTATCGCTCTTTGCTGCAAGCATTTCCCCATTTACAATTGATTGCCAGCGGTGGAGTGAGTAGCATAGATGATCTGCAGGTATTGCGGGAAATAGGCTGCACTGCTGCCATTGTCGGGAAAGCCATTTATGAAAACAAAATCACAGTGACTGCACTGGCCAACTGGAAATAACAAACTATGCTCACCAAACGCATCATACCTTGTCTCGATATCCGCGATGGAAGAACAGTGAAGGGAATCAACTTTGAAGGAATCCGCGATGCCGGAGATCCGGTGGAACTCGCTGCCCGCTATGCGGCACAGGGTGCTGATGAATTGGTGTTCCTCGATATCACAGCCACCATTGAAAAAAGAAAAACATTTCATGAGCTTGTCAACCGCATTGCTCACCACATCGATATTCCATTTACAGTAGGCGGTGGTATCAGTTCAGTAGAAGATGTAAGCCTTCTCTTACAAAACGGAGCTGATAAGGTAAGCATCAACAGTGCGGCCTTTCGGCGCCCGGCATTGATCGAGGAACTTGCCGCTTCTTATGGCAGTCAATGTGTCGTTCTCGCCATTGATACCCGTCAGGAAGAAGATGGCGAATGGTATGTGTACCTGAACGGGGGACGCATACGCACTGAAATGACCTGTTTCGATTGGGCAAAACAAGGAGTAGAGGCGGGTGCCGGTGAAATTCTGCTCACCTCCATGAACCACGACGGAACCAAGCAGGGATTTGCGCAAGATATCACCCGTTTATTGTCGGATGAACTTCCCGTTCCGGTCATTGCTTCCGGCGGTGGAGGAAAACCCGAACATTTTGCAGATGTATTCCGCAAGGCACATGCCGATGCTGCGCTCGCTGCCAGTATTTTTCATTTTGGAGAAATCTCTATTCCCGAACTCAAATCTTACCTTCGGAAAGAAGGAATCAATATCCGTTAAAACCACATTTACACCTACGTCTTTTACGCAATTTTACTACCATGGAACTTCAATTTGATAAATATGCCGATGGCCTCATGCCAGCCATTGTTCAGGATGCCCACACCAGAAATGTCTTAATGCTTGGCTTCATGAACCGCGAGGCATGGGAACACACGCAGACTTCCCAAAAAGTCACTTTCTATAGTCGCAGCAAGCAGCGGTTATGGACCAAGGGGGAGGAAAGTGGCAACTTCCTGTATTTTAAGGAAGGAGCAGCCGACTGTGACGGAGATACCCTGTTGATCCAGGCAACTCCTGCCGGTCCGGTTTGCCATACCGGCGCCGATACCTGCTGGAACCGGGCCAATACAACTGATAATTTCCTGGAAGAACTGGAATCCATCATCGAAAGCCGGAAGTCAGCCCATCCCGATACCTCCTATGTGGCACGCATGATGGCGAAGGGAATCAATAAAATAGCCCAAAAAGTAGGGGAGGAAGCGGTTGAACTGGTCATCGAAGCCAAGGACGACCGGGCAGATTTGTTCATCAATGAGGCAGCGGACTTGTTGTTTCATTATTTACTTTTGCTTAACGCGAAAGGTTTTAACTTGCGTCAAGTGACTGAACAACTGCAGCAAAGGCACCGGAGTTCCTGATCTGCAGCCGTTAAAATGAAAATGGAAGCCATGAAAAGAATTTTACTACTCTTGCTCTTATTGCCTGTTTTGGCCAATGCGCAACCCACAAAAGATCCCTTTGTGTTGAAGGGCTATGTGACCGGATTGAAAGACAGCGTTACTGCATTTTTAATGAATGCCAATAATAGCCGAACGGTAGCAACGGCATTGGTGGTGAACGGTAACTTTACCCTGAAAGGGAACATCCGTGAACCGGATCTATTTCAACTGGGCTTCATTGGCTATGGTCAAATCACCGATCTTTTTCTGCAGAATGAGCAGGTAGCCCTCAATGGAGATATCAATAACCTGGGAGCTGCAACAGTTACAGGTAGTTCGCTGAACGAAGATTTTAATTTGTTCAAACAGCAGTTCATCCCCTATATCAACCGCCTGAGAGAGTTAAGTGGTGCTATCAGTACGGAAGCAAATCCTGTACGCAAAGACTCGCTGGTGAAAGTGTACAATGGAGTGCGCCAGCAAGCTGCCGGTTCTACCACACTTTTCATGCAGGCAAAACCGGCGTCACCTGTAAGCGCACTCGTAATGGCGGTTATGATGGGAAGTTTTGACGGGGTTGCCGATATTGAAAGCAGGTACAACCAATTGCAACCTTCTGCTCGTCGCGGATTCTATGCGCAAAACATAGAAAAATCTGTGAATGAAGCCAAACAGGCCATGATCGGTCAGGTAGGTACACAGGCAGTTGATTTCACCCAGCAGGACGTGAATGGGAAAGCGATTTCTCTCTCTTCTTTCCGCGGAAAATATGTGGTGATTGATTTTTGGGCAAGCTGGTGTGGTCCCTGCCGGCAGGAAAACCCCAATGTTGTGAATGCTTACAACCAATTCAAGAATAAAAATTTCACGGTACTGGGTGTGTCATTAGACAATGCACGTCCCAACTGGCTGCAGGCGATACAGGTAGATAACCTCACCTGGACCCACGTGAGTGATCTGCAATATTGGAACAACGCCGTGGCACAACTCTACCGAATAGGAAGTATTCCGGCGAATATCCTGGTAGATCCAACAGGAAAGATTGTTGCCCGCGATCTGCGTGGCGAAGCACTTTCTCAAAAGCTGGCGGAATTACTCGGACAATAAAAATTCCTGTTAGAGGAATGTTGCGAGGTAATGGTCTTCCTGAAAGCCCAGAGCCATCACCTTGTCTCCCTTGGCAATCAGGGGGCGACGAATGATGCTGGTTTGATCTGATAATAAATCTGTCTTCCCTTTCTCTGTCTGTATCTTTTTTTCGTTCACCTCCTTGTTCTTGCGCCAGGTAGTGCCGTTCTTGTTGATCAAGGATTCCCATCCCACTTGTGCTGCCCAGTTGGTGAGCAACTCTGCCGTTACTCCCTGCTTTTGAAAATTGTGAAACTGATAGCGGAGTCCATTGCGATCAAACCATTGAATGGCTTTCTTCACGGTGCCGCAGTTGGGAATACCATAAATCGTATACATACAGAAAAGATGAGGCGCAAAAATAACGGAGTCTGATCAATATCCGATGGGTTGCTCGCGCAGTGCAGGAAAACGATTGACCAGCCAGGATTTTTTGGCAGGTTGTAACCAGCCGGATTCAAAAGAATCCTTGGTACCCACCACATGATCGAAGAACAAACTATCACCATTGATTTTCCCTTCCGCTATTGCGGTAGATAACTCGGCAATGGGTAGTGTGAGAACTTTTTCATCCTGATAAAAGTTCAGTAAAGTGCGGTTAAAAAGATCAACGCCCAACTCTTCCTGCAATGCCTGCATCATGCGTACAGAACTATCTGTGCTGCAACCACTCACATGCGTCAATGTTTCATCGGCTACTAGCACAAGAAATCGATTCAATAGAACTATCCCGATTCCCTGAACGGGCGCTCCATGGGCTGTCCATGAACCAACAAAAGCTTTCATTCTCTCTGTTGCCAAATTTGATTCTTGTTCGGTGAGTTCCCGGCTGGCAGCATAAACCCATACGCGCGATTGCGGAGAGAAATAGGCGGGAATGGCAGTTTCAATGATAGACAGCTGCATATTAATTGTTTTCTGTGGTGGGGGAAGCAGAAAGTTGCATGGCAACCAATTCTGCTACATCCAATACCTGAACGGAAGACTCCTGCTCTTTGTTTTTCACTCCATCTGTGAGCATTGTGTGGCAAAAAGGACAGGCAGCTGCAATGTAGTTGGCTCCTGTTGCAAGTGCCTCATCGGTGCGTTCAAAATTCACACGGTTGGTTCCTTTCTCTTCCTCTTTGAACATTTGTCCGCCCCCCGCACCACAGCAGAGTCCGTTTTTTCTGCAACGTTTCATTTCAACCAACTCTGCATCGAGTGCCTCTAGAACTTTGCGCGGAGCTTCATACACTTCGTTGGCTCGACCCAGGTAACAGCTATCATGGTAGGTGATTTTCTTCCCCTGAAAGCTTCCACCACCTTCCAGTTTGATTTTTCCTCCATCAATTAATTCCTGTAATAGTTGGGTGTGGTGCACCACTTCATAATTTCCCCCTAATTCAGGATATTCATTTTTAAGCGTATTGAAACAGTGGGGACAAGTAGTGACAATTTTTTTTATGCCGTAACCATTCAATACCTGAATGTTTTGATAAGCCATCATTTGGAACAGAAATTCGTTCCCCGCCCTGCGGGCGGGATCCCCTGTGCAGGCTTCCTCTTTTCCCAGAATAGCCCAGGAAATTCCTGCCTTATCTAATATGGTGGCAAAGGCCTTCGTTACCTTCTGTGCCCGCTGGTCAAAGCTTCCCGCACATCCTACCCAAAATAAAATTTCCGGAGAAGTGCCCGCAGCGGCAAAATCGGACATGGTTTTTACTGTAATGGCCATAGAGGTGGTTCGTTAATTCAATGAATGATGTTAGATTTCTTTTGTCCATGCAGCCCGGGCATCCGGTGAAAATTTCCAGGGCGCAAAATTGTTTTCAATGTTACTGAAAGCACCATTCCATTCCTGCGGAGCATTGCTTTCCTCCATGATCAGTGAACGGCGCAATTCAGTGATAATATTCAAGGGAGAAATACCTACCGGACATTCCTCTACACATGCCATACAGGTGGTGCAGGCACGCAACTCTTCAACACTAATGTAATCGTGCAGCAGATTTTTACCATCAGCTTCCCATTTGCCTTTGGCTTGCATCTGTACACCCATTTCCTCCATGCGGTCGCGCGTAGCCATCATGATGCGTCTCGGACTTAACAGCTTACCTGTTTGGTTGGCAGGACAAGCAGCGGTACACCTGCCACATTCAGTGCAACTGAAAGCATCGAGTAAACTTTTTTGCGGGAGGCCACTGATATCTTTGGCACCAAAATGATCCGGCGGAGTTGCATTCGCGGGCGTTAGTTCGGGTTGCATGGCATACAAAACCTCCTGCTGCACCGCCGGCATGTTGATGAACTTGCCGGTTTTTTCGAGCGAAGTGTAATAGGCATTGGGGAAGGCAAGCAGAATATGCAGGTGTTTGGAATGAGGAAGATAATTCAGGAAAGCAAAGATGCCCAATATGTGCAGCCACCAGCAAAGACGTTCTACCCAGATCAATGTGTCTGTACTCATACCCTGTAGCAGAGGTACAATCAGACCTGAAACCCATAGCTCGCCGGTTGCAGGATAATGGGGATGTCCTGCTTGTTGCAATTGCTGGTCAGCAGCATTCATGGTAAGAAACAGAGACATGAGTATGATCTCTGCAATTAAAATATAATTGGCATCACTGGCAGGCCAACCTTTGAGGTCGCCATGCGCCAGTCTCTTTATATGCAGTACATTCCTGCGCAGCAGAAAAACAATGCAAACCAGTAAAACACCTGCTGCCAACAACTCAAAAATCCGTATCAGCCAGGTATATAGTTCTCCCAGCAAAGGCAGGAATAACCGGTGATGACCTGTGATGCCATCTAAAACGATTTCCGCTACCTCGAGGTTGATGATGATGAAGCCTGCATAAATGATCAGGTGCATGACCGCAACCAACGGCTTGGCAAACATTTTTTTCTGACCCAAAGCCAGCAGCAGCACATTGGCCCATCTTTTTCCCGGCTGATCGTTGGGAAGAGGAGTGGCACCCATACTGATCAGTTGGCTGATGACCTTGATGCGACGATAGAAAAGCAGCACAGAGGCTGCAGTCAATGCGATGAAAAGAACTTGCAGTAACAATTGCATGGTCTTGGTTTAATGTTCGGCAAATTTACCACAACATTCATGCCGTGGATGAAGTTGAAAATATTCCTGTAATTTTATACTCAAATATACTTCATGTCTGTCAGGAAAACCATTCTTACTCAAACCCAGGCCGGGCAAAAGTTACATCGTATGGCGCTGGAACTGGCTGAAAGCCTGAGTGAAGATAATTCACCCCTGGTAATCATTGGTGTTCGGCACAACGGAGAGGTAATGGCAGCGCAACTGGCCGGTTTTTTCTCTCTCTATGACAGCAGGCCGGTTCAACTCCGCTGGGTGCAGATGGATAAATCTAAACCCGAAACCGTTGAACTGAGTGAGGACGGCAATCTGAACGGAGCTCACCTGCTGCTGGTGGATGACGTTACCAATTCCGGTAGAACACTGCTCTATGCACTCAAGCCCTTGCTGCAATTTCATCCTGCCAGCATCCGCACCCTGGTATTGGTGGAACGCATGCACAAACAGTTTCCCGTAAAAGCCGATTTCGTTGGACTAAGTTTGGCTACCACCCTGCAGGAACATATCCAGGTAGAAGTAGAAAACGGCGTAGTTACCGGCGACTTCCTGCAATAAGATTATCAATGCTGCCCTAACTTTCCACTAACTTTCATACAGTTGCTCTCTGTCGAGGTTGACAACAGAATTATTGGTAATTTGCCCTTGTTATAACAAGCAAAAGAGCGATTTTATGGACAGTGTAATCACAGCTAATGTTGCCTCCTGGTTGAATGGCCCTTATGACGAAACTACCAAGCAAGCCATTCGTCAATTACAAACAGAACATCCCGATGAACTGGCGGATGCCTTCTACCGCAACCTGGAATTTGGTACCGGTGGACTTCGCGGCATTATGGGGGTTGGTACCAACCGAATCAATCAATATACTGTTGGGATGGCTACCCAGGGATTTTCCAATTACCTGAACAAGACCTATCCCGGTCAACCCATCTCTGTTGCGATTGCACATGACAGCCGCAACAACAGTCGTTTTTTTGCGGAAACAACAGCGTCAGTTTTTGCAGCCAATGGTATTAAAGTCTATCTGTTCGAAGCACTTCGCCCCACACCCGAACTGAGTTTTGCCATCCGTCATCTGAATTGTCAGGCAGGGGTGGTATGCACAGCTTCGCACAATCCAAAAGAATACAATGGATACAAGGCCTATTGGAATGATGGCGGTCAGTTGGTGCCCCCGCATGATGTGAACGTGATCAGAGAAGTGGAAGCCATACAATCCATCGCTGAGGTGAAATTCAACGGAGGTGAACAACATATTCACCTCATCGGTAAGGAAATGGATGCCGCCTACATTCAAATGGTAAAGAGTTTGAGTGTGTATCCGGAAGTGATCAGTGCCCAGCATGACCTGAAAATTGTGTACACACCCATTCATGGTACCGGCATCATGCTCGTGCCGGAAGTATTGAAGCAATATGGATTTACTAATGTTCAGGTGGTGGAAGAACAAGCAACGCCCGATGGGAATTTTCCTACAGTACATTATCCCAATCCTGAAGAAAGTGAAACCATGCAGATCGGGTTGCAAAAAGCCCGTGAACTCGATGCAGATATTTTATTGGGAACAGACCCCGATGCCGACCGGGTTGGTATCGGCGTAAAAGACAACCATGGCAACTGGATCTTAATGAATGGTAACCAGACGGCTGTTCTTGCTTTTAGTTATATGATGGAAGCCCGCAAGGCCAAAGGCATCGCTACTCCAGATGATATGGTCATCACCACCATCGTGACAACAGAAATGATCAATCGCGTAGCAGAACGCAACGGAGTTGATTGCTACAATGTGCTCACCGGGTTTAAGTGGATTGCAGAAAAGATCAAAGAACTGGAGGGAAAGAAACAGTATGTGATCGGTGGGGAAGAAAGTTTCGGTCTGATGATCGGTAGTCTGATACGTGATAAGGATGCGGTAAGTGCCGTGGCACTGCTTTGCGAAATGGCTGCCTACGAAAAAAGCAAAGGACGAACCCTTTTCGAAAAACTGATTGATCTGTATATAGAATATGGTTTTTATTATGAAAGCCTGATCAGTATCACCAAAAAGGGCATGAATGGACAGAAGGAAATTGCGGAGATGATGGAGAACTATCGGAAACAACCACCACAGCAGCTTGCAGGTTCACCTGTTGTTGAATTACTCGACTACCAGTTACAACAGTCCACCCATCTGCACACGGGCGAGCAGAAACCGATTGCATTACCTAAGAGCAATGTATTGCAGTTTATTACAGCTGATGGTTCGAAGATTTCAGCACGTCCATCAGGAACCGAACCCAAAATCAAATTTTATTTCAGCGTCAATGCACCTTTGAAGAACAAGGAAGCATATGAAACTGTTTTGGAACAATTGAAAACCAAAATCAATCACATCATTCGAGATATGCAACTCGCATGATGCAATCATGGAGGAGTTCATCGCATAGCTCGATGAGTGTTTCCCTATATTTGCAGCGTTATGACAGTGTACAAAGATGAACTCCGGCACCAGGGCTTGCGGGCCCAGCTGGTGAAGCAGTTGCGGGAGAAAGGAATTACAGATGAAAAAGTATTAGAGGCGATCCAGACCATCCCACGCCATTATTTTTTTGACAATGCTTTTGAAAAAATAGCTTACGAGGACCGGGCTTTACCCATAGCTGCAGGGCAAACCATCTCACAACCCTATACAGTTGCCTATCAGACGCAATTACTGCAGGTCAAGCGCAATGAAAAAGTACTGGAAATCGGAACGGGAAGTGGCTACCAGACTGCTATACTTGCTGCATTGGGGGCAAGGGTTTGTACGATAGAAAGGCAAAAAGAACTCTTTGATACCATTCAAAAATCATTTCCTTTTCAGCGCCAGTACCCGGGCATCCGGTTTTTTTATGGAGATGTATTTTTAGGACTTCAAACTTTTGCTCCCTTTGATAAAATTTTAATT
>DAIMYK010000027.1:0-11444 GCA_036734525.1 Sediminibacterium sp.
AATTGTTTCAGATAGCTTGCATCTTTAATAAGTATATCTAACACCCCGGAAATGGTTTCACACATTTCATTTTCAGCTGTAATAGGAGCAAGGGGTTGAAGATCCAGGTTCAGGATCCCCCCATCCAACATAAAATTTTTCTGCCAGGCCATGTTAACGATTCCCGGTGCATTCCGATTGGTGAAACCATTGTTGATACCATGGCTAAGTGGGTGGTCATAGGTTGCAAATCCTGCGAATGACTGGTGACAGCTGCCACAGGATATTGTTCCATCTTTGCTGAGCATCGGATCATAAAACAATTGCTTCCCCAATGCAATCCCTTCCCGCGTGAGCGGATTTTCTTTGAAGTCATACGCGGGTGCCGGCCAGCCCTTAGGTATTGTCAATTTAACAGGGTGAGTTGCTATCCACCATTCACCTGTCTTCACCCACGCGATGCAGGTGGCAACAATCAGCAGCAAAACCAGCTTCATTCTTTTCATGGGATAGGTGTTGTCTGAATGCTGAACATGGATTGATAGTTGCCTGCAATTTTTTGTGCGAGTTCTCCGGGAGAGTGGCAATTGGGATGCTGGGCAATGGAAATAGGGGAAGGACCATTGAACCAACGTAAAAGGTCAAACAGCAATACTATTATGTATTCAGGACTTGCGGGGATGGACAAATCAATTGATTTTATTACATTTTGATTCCCGGCATATCCCACTACATGGTATGAAAATTTCTTTCCGGGCATGGTGGAGGCAGATGATATCCCTTCCAACTTAGCCATTACATATCCGGAATTCCAGGTCCAGAACATACCTCTTACCGGAAGTAATACCCCTTTTTGAATGCCTCGTACATTCGTAGCGCTATCAATGCCGAGCAGAAAGTGTATAGAGAGTATTTTTTTGTTTTCTGTTGGTAATTGAATCTGACAACTCTTCTTGTTGGAAAGGTCAACGAGAAAATACCTTGCCGGCAAATTAGTTTTCTTAACATCATTATAGGTGATAGAAAAATTGGAGAGATAAAAAAGACATTTGGTCACCTGCAGTGATTCTCCCGCAGCATTCACATAACTACTGTCGAAAGAAAACTGCTTGTTGCCAAACATAGGTTGAATGGTTACATGTAGAACATGTGAAGGCGTATCACTGTGGAAGCTCAGCAGCGGTAGTAATACCAACAGAAACCAGTTTCTTTTGCCAACCAAAAATTTCATTCGTCCCTGTTTATTTTCTTCCTTAATATTTTATTGAGTGAAGTTCTTTTTTTTATTTCCAGTCGTTTCTCTTTAGAGGCTGCGGTTGGTTGTGTTGCTTTTCTGACGGTTGGTTTCAACAGGGCTTTGGCCACCAATCTGTTCATTTTTTCAATCACCTCCTGTTTGTTGCTCCATTGACTTCTGTAAGTCTGCGACTTTACCAGCAGACAACCATCCTGGAGAATGCGATTGGCCAGGCGTTGTTGTATCCATTCTTTTTGTTCCGGTGTAAGAAGGCGTGAAGAACTAACATGCCATCTTCCTTCCACCATCGTTTCTACCTTGTTGACGTTTTGTCCCCCCTTCCCGCCACTGCGGGCCGTCTGGAACTGTATTTCAGGGGTTATAACTATCTTCATATCGTAAAGTTCGCACAAATCATTTGATTCATTATGAGAATTGTCGTACAAAGGGTTTCTCGGGCTTCCGTTGAAGTTGAAGAGCAAGTCAAGGGCAGTATTGGAAGAGGTTTGTTGGTACTAGTAGGAATAGAAGAAGCCGATACCGGGGAGGATGTGGAATGGATAGCAGGAAAGATTGTTCAGTTGCGGATTTTCCCGGATGAGCAGGGTGTGATGAATAAAAGTTGTCTTGAAACAGGGGGTGAAATATTGTTGATCAGTCAATTTACCTTACATGCGCTGACAAAAAAAGGCAACCGCCCTTCTTATATCCGAGCTGCACGACCGGAAATAGCCATTCCCTTGTATGAACAATTGATACAGGCATTGACTACTTTATTGGGGAAGTCTGTAGCCACCGGTGTTTTTGGTGCAGATATGCAGGTGAGTTTGATCAATGATGGACCGGTAACGATCTGGATGGATTCCAAAAACAAAGAGTAATTAAAAATTCGTGTATGAGTTTAACTTTACAGGAAGCACAAGAAAGAGTCGATGGCTGGATCAATACCATCGGGGTGCGTTATTTCAATGAATTGACCAATCTTGGTATTTTGATGGAGGAAGTTGGAGAGCTCAGTCGGCTCATGGTTCGTCGCTATGGCGAACAAGCAGAAAATGAAGCTGACAAGGGTCGTGAGTTGGCCGATGAGATGGCTGACGTGCTTAGGGTCCTGCTTTGTCTTGCCAACCAAACGGGTGTCAATCTCACAGCTGCACTGGAGAAAAATTTTCAGAAGAAAACGGTTCGTGATGCAGACAGGCACCAACAAAACAAAAAGCTGCAATAGTTAATTGCAGGGCTGAGTTTGAATCCTTTGTGTCATTGTCTGACCTGTTACCCCCGAGTGGTAAGGATTCTACAGCGGCTTCTTATTTTTTCCTGCGGCCTTTGCCATTTTTTCAATATCCTCTACTGCGCGTGGCGCCCCTGCTGAAAGGTTGCGGTAGCCATCGTTGGTGATCAATAGGTCGTCTTCTATGCGTACCCCGATCGACCACCATTTTTTATCACAATTGCTATTCGGAGGAATATAAATACCCGGTTCAACCGTAAATATCATACCGGGTTGTAATGTTGAGCGGCTGCCCATATCGTGCACATCCAGGCCAAGGTGATGTGATGTGCCATGAGGAAAATAAATTCTCGCCTGATTATCAGTTTGAATGATGCCGAGTTGTTTCAAGCCGGCGGTGATTACTTTCAGTGCAGCATTGTGTGGATCGCTGAATTGATTGCCCGGCTTACATACTGCAAAGGCAGCATCCTGTGCTGCGAGTACCAATTCGTAGATGATTTTTTGTTCCGTACTGAATTTGCCGTTCACAGGTATGGTGCGCGTAACATCTGCGCTATAACCATGGTATTCAGCACCACAGTCGTTGAGCAACAAATCTCCATCTTGCAGGGTACGCTGATTGGTTTCATAATGGAGAATGCATGAGTTGGCACCCGATCCATTGATGCTGGGATATCCCACGTACTCGGAACCACGGCTTTTGAATTCATATTCCATCAATGCCTGTGCATCATATTCATGCATTCCGGGCCGGATGCTTCTGATTACGCGATTATGGCCTTCGACACTCATATTGATTACTTTTTCCATCAGCGCAATTTCTTCCGGTTGTTTGATACCCCTGAGCTGGTGCAGTATAGCAGTAGCAGGGGATGGCATGGGTGTTTTTCCTGCCTGCAGCAGCGCACTGTCCAAAGAGGCCGCCATGTTGGCCAGTAAATCTCCGCGTCCCGGATATTTAAATAAAATCTGTTCAGTACGGAAGGAAGTCATGATGGTATCTAACTGCGCAAAATCGAGTAACCTGCCGGAGAATTGGTCGGTGGTAAAAACATTTTCCATCTGATATTTCTGCATCACACCTGCTGGCCCCAATATTTTACCTGTCCACATTTCTCTTTGTGGGTTGCGAGGTTGTACAAACAGGAATTCGGTACCCGTTTTGCCTAATAATGTCACAGGTTGCTTGAAGAGCAGCAAAAGTGCATTGGGCTCTTCCAGTCCCGTGAGATAGTACAAATTTTTACTGGGAGCATAGATATAGTTTACGTCGTTGTTGCGTACTTTTTGGGGCGATGCAAAGAACAATGCCACTGAGCGTTCGGGCATTTTTTCCCGAAAGGCGGCTCTTCTGCCTGCATGGAAAGCCGGAGAAAGGTAGTCATCAGGGTATTCAGAGGTTCCCTGTGCCATCAATAGGGTAGAGAACAAGAGGGCGGGTAGAAGAAGTCGGAACATACAAATCATTTGAATAAAAGTAATTAAAAAAATCCTGGGGGGAAAGCTATTTACAGGAAACGGGTCAGGGGGTTCTGCAATCGGTGAATCCCTGTTCTGTTTCGTAAACCAATACTAAACTTGTATTTTTGCCGGGCTATGACAACTCAATCAGATCAATTATTGCCGGCTATTATCTCTCATGCCAAAGAGTATGGCTTTGTTTTTCCCAGCAGTGAAATATATGATGGCCTGGGTGCTGTATATGACTATGGTCCTTATGGAAGTGAGTTGAAGAAGAATATCCGCGACCATTGGTGGAAGAGCATGACGCAATTACATGAAAATATTGTGGGTATCGACGCGGCCATTTTCATGCATCCAACAACGTGGAAGGCAAGTGGTCACGTGGATAATTTCAGTGATCCAATGATTGATAACCGGGACAGCAAGAAACGCTATAGGGTAGATCATCTGATTGAAGCTAAAGCTGAAGAGTTGAGCAAGCAGGGGAAGGAGGAGGCAGCAACTACCCTGCTGTCAAAAATGGATACATTGCTCGCCGCCGAAGATTTTGCCGGCTTAAAGCAGTTGATTATTGATGAGAAGATAGTTTGTAGTGTAAGTGGTACCGCCGACTGGACCGATATTCGTCAATTCAATTTGATGTTCGCAACTCAGTTAGGTTCGGTAGCGGATGAATCGGATACAATTTATCTGCGCCCTGAAACAGCACAAGGTATTTTTGTCAATTTTCTGAATGTGCAGAAGACCGCCCGGATGAAGATTCCATTTGGTATTGCGCAAACGGGAAAGGCATTCAGGAATGAGATTGTAGCCCGTCAATTCATTTTCCGCATGCGGGAATTCGAACAAATGGAGATGCAGTTCTTTGTCCGCCCCGGCACGGAAGGGGATTGGTATCGTTACTGGAAAGAAGCCAGGTTGCAATGGCATCTAGGGTTAGGTATCCCCGCTGAAAAATTCCGTTTTCATGATCATGTGAAACTGGCGCACTATGCGAAGGAAGCATGTGATATAGAATTCTCCTTTCCGTTCGGTTTCCGGGAAGTGGAAGGAATACATTCCCGCAGTGATTTTGATCTGACACAGCACCAGCTCTACAGCAAAAAGAAATTACAGTATTTCGATAATGAGATCAATCAGAATTATGTGCCTTATGTTATCGAAACTTCAATAGGACTCGACCGCATGTTCTTATTGATCTTGTCGCATGCCTATGAGGAAGAAACCATACAGAAAGAGGATGGATCTACGGATAGCCGGGTAGTATTGCATATTCCTCCTGTCCTGTCTCCGATAAAGTTGGCAATCTTACCATTGACTAAAAAAGACGGGTTACCGGAAGTGGCACGTGATCTAATGAATGAGTGCAAACCTTACTTCAAATGTTTTTACGAGGAAAAAGATGCTATTGGCAAACGCTATCGCAGGCAAGATGCCATAGGAACACCTTTCTGTGTTACCATCGACCACCAGACACTAGAAGATAAGACGGTGACGATTCGTTATCGGGATAGTATGGTTCAGGAGCGCGTACTGATGAGCAAAGTGCGTGAAATGGTTTCCGCACAGTTGATGTAATCTGAACACCCGCCTGAACAGCAGCAAGAACAGCAGTTAATTTATCCGTAGATCTCGAGGTGGATAGCCTTCTTGTCGTAACCCATGGCTACGATTCTTTCTTTGGCTTCATCAATCATATTTTTCCATCCACAGAGATAGAACTTTGCAGGTATGGCACCCTTACCGGTTAGTTCCTCATACACTTGGTGAACGTAGCCCTTATAAGAACCGGCCGGTACTTCCGCTTCGCGGGAATAGCAGGGATGAAAATGAAATCCGGGTTCATTCGCTGCAAGGTCCTGTAGCTCTTTTATGTAGAGTCCATCCTCGAATTTTCTGCATCCAAATACAAGATGCACCCCCTGGTGTGGTTTTTTGTGGCGATGGAGCCAGTGAACCATGGAGCGGAAGGGGGCAATGCCTGTTCCCGTACAGATTAGGTAGATGTCATGATCTAAAACTTCAGGCAATACAAATTTACCTTGCGGACCCCGCAGCAGGATTTCTGTTCCTATGGTTACTTCGTTGAATAGATAAGTTGTTCCTAATCCACCTTCGAGATAAACAATCACCAGTTCAAATACATTGGTGCCATCGGGTGCTGAAGCAATGGAATAACTTCTCCAGCGTTTGTTTTTTTGTTCATGGATGGGAAGGTCCAGTGTCACGAATTGTCCGGGAATAAAATCAAAGGAATCCAGTTCAGGAACCTGGATCCAATATCTTCTGCAATTGGGTGTTTCGTTTTCTATTTTGATCACCGTGCCGGTGCGCCAGGGTTCTGCCATTTGTAAGTCTTTTACTCGTTTGTAAAGGTAACTAAACGAACGTTTTTATTGAATAGTGTTGTTTTTGCAATTTCTTGTTAGTTTATACCAACAAAAAGGCCGGTAAAAAGTTTACCGGCCCGGGGTATTTAAAAAGTCCGATAACTATCGCTGGATGATTACTTTCTTGATATATACTTTTTTGTTGTGTTGTATTCTCAACAGATACATGCCGGAAGAAAGCTGTGGCAATGATATTTCCTTGGAATAGTTTCCAATGAAATTTGCCTGGTTGGCGGAGAAGGCCTTGTTGCCGCCGGGGTCAATCATATCGATCCACAGGTCTGCACGGGTATCCACTGTAAAGGATAAATTGAATCTTCCTTTGTTGGGATTGGGTGAAACGCGCAACCTGATTTCCTCTGCCATCTGTTCTGTGAGTGCGGTGATGGTCACATTAATGGTATTGGAGGTAAGTTGACAACCAAATGAATCGAATACGACTACTTTGTAAATACCTGACCTGGTTGGCTTGTAGGTTTTCGCATTCGCCCCGATGATCAGCGTATCGTTGATGTACCATTGGTTGGCAGTGTTGTAGGATGATACCAATGAGTCACCTTGTCGGGTGATAACAGGTTCAACCGGAGATGCGGCCGTAACTGCTACCCGGGCACTGGGACAATCAAGGGTACTGATCTTCATATCATAGAAGAAATAATAAAACTGCCAGGGCTGGTTCGTACCGGGAGTAACACTGTTACCGGTAATCGACATCACACCGGGAACAGTCATGGGGTAGGTATTGGGTGTTGTTATTTGATTGTTTCTAAAGATAGAAGCACTGTCAGATCTGCCGTCACCACTGATACATTGTAGAATCAGGATGTGGTCACCCGGCTGGCTCACCGGAATGTCTAAACGAAAAACAGCACCTGTATCTAAAGGATTATTGCCGACAACTGCTCCGGGTTGTGGATTGGGGTTGGTAGCAGGAGCATCTATAACGGTTGTATATTGAGGGATATAGGAATAACCGGTGGAGGTCTCATTGGTAAGGTCTCCATAAATGATCCTGATTTTTCCGGGATTTCCTATGTACATGCGAGCAGTTTCTATCACCAGCGGCACTGAATTGTTGATGCGCACGAAGTTGCCGCTGAAAGTGTTGTAACCTCCATTCGTATATGCCATTTTGCTGGCTGGTCCGATAGAAGTCTGGATACCCTTTCCTAAATAGAATGTTCTGTTGGCGGGTACATTGGCGGTGCTTGTATTGGATCCGGTTGTAACAGGAGATGTAGCCGATTCCGAATTGTACCAGAAGTAATTGGTTCCCTGAACCGGATTGGTCACCTTCAATATAGCAGTTGTTCCGCACATACTACCTGTTCCCTCTGGAGCAGCCGGCCTAGGGGCTGTAGCAAAAGTGGAAACCACGTTGTTGTTATTGGAGTTTTGATCATTGTTGAGGGATGTTGCCGCCAGAATATTGTAAGTAGTTCCGGGCTGCATGGCAAAGGGGTTTTGGAAAGTAACTGTTGCGATTGAACCTGCTGTGATGGTTCCTCTGTAAACTGTAGAGAATGTCGAAACAATCGCCCCGCCCGAAGTTGTGGCAATGGCGCTTACCGGCACATTCGATTGATTGACTGCACCATTGTTTTTAATTTTAATGGTCAGATAATTTTGTCCCCCCTCACAATCACCGGTCGCCGGTGCTGTGATTTCAAAAGGCATCATGTCATTAGAGGGACTGACAACGCGCAAACGATAGTCCTGTGTTTCTCCACGTCCGTAAGTTCCGCATGCCTGTACATCACCTGCTGCAGATGTTTCCTGTACTACTATTCTCATCAAACAAAGGTTGCCTACCGATACGGTTCCCGGGATAGCAATATTGGCAGTGTAAACCTGTGCTGCCGAAGTCAGTGCATTACTGGTTGCCATTAATTCACCGGCTTCAAATGTGCCGTTATTATTGAAATCTATGAATACTTTCACTATACGTGAATTGGTACTTGCATCGGCAGTATTCAGCTTAATGGAAATAGGTAGTGTTTGCAGTGGTTCTATATTGGCAGTGAACCGGGTATTATCAGTGTAAGTTCTTGATCCTGCAGGGTTGGCGATTTGCAGATTGCTAAAGACCACAGAATCAATTCTTGCTCCACCACCACCGGATGTTGAATTACAATAGGCAGTTCCCCCAACACCACTCACCAGCAGTGAATAGGCCTGTGCATCCTTTACAAGTATGCCCTTGTGCGAAACACGAATCGTATATGACTGACCGGGCACTGTGCTATCGATGTCAATGCGCTCAACATTATCAACAGAGTTATCGGCAGGGAATGCCACAGATGCAGGAAATGTCGGATTCAATGTCCAGGGAAAGTAGGTTCCAAAACCATTTGTTTTGGTAATGCGGATATCCAGATCATTCACCAGTTTTTTACTCCGGTTGTTCAGGATATCAACTGTTTCAACAGTGCCACGGGGATCTGTCCAACTGATTGTTGCACTCAATGGACCTTTACCCGAAGCGACAACATTCATGGTGAGGCTGGCTCCGTTGGTGAGGTTATTCTCGTATAACAAATGATTGCTGGTGGATGCATTATTGCTGGTAACTGCCTCGTTGATGAGAGCTGCACCTCTTTCAACATTTAGTAACCCCCAGCCATGCTTGTAATCCGGTCCGGGTGCTAAACCAGCTTCATCTGCAGTATGGATGGCAATTCCCTTGAGTGTAGCTGAGCGCATTGGAGCCCCGCTTTTCAACTTGCCATACAGTTCCTGCAACAAAAACAAAGAGCCGGTTGCATTGGGACTTGACATAGAAGTGCCGTTAAAGCTGGCATAACTGGTATTAGTAGTCGCGATAGTGGAAAGTACATCCACTCCCTGTGCCACGATGTCGGGTTTAATTCTACCATCGTCAGTCGGTCCCCAACTGCTGAAATCACTGATCAAAACATCTGAAGGTCTTGAATACCCCCCGGGGATTCCATTCACAGCACCAACTGTCAAAATATTTTTTGCGTTACCAGAGGTAGAGATAATGTCATAACCATCATTGCTGCTAATGCCTTCCGGGCGATTGCCGGCGGAGGCCATCTGACCACTGGAATTGTACCGGAAGTAAGGCTGACCTACAGCTGGTCCATTTTGACTTCTGTTGTTGCCCGCTGATTTTACAATTAGGTAGTTGGGTGTAAGGTACGCGAGTGAGTCCCATGCCTGCGCCTGCGAATTATAATATCCAAAATTGGCATCTTCATTGTCTCCAAATCTGCCCCAGAATTCCCACCGGTTCTGAGATGAATTGAAACGCCAACCGGCAATGGTTCCATAAGAGTGATTGGACAACAACAAACTAGATTCAGTTGCCTGAGCGAACATTTCACCGGCGTCGTTTCCAAAATCATAAGCAAGTAAATTTTGCGCGCCATAAGACATTCCTTTCGCAATGGGATTCACTCCACTGGCAATCATAGTACCCGCGACATGAGTGCCATGGTCATCCGTGCCGGAAGGATTGTCTTTCTGAATTACTCTTCCTGTTAATTCTACGTGAGTGGCCAATAATCTTCCACCATCCCAGATTCCTAATTTGTCTTTCAAAAAAGTACTGCTACCTGTCAGGTTAAATCCTGACGCACCACCGGGCCACAACTGATTGGCTCGGGTTGTAGTGGCTGCCAATACATTGCTATAGGTCGTATAGTAGATAGGAAGACCGAACTGGTCCACACCTGTCAGCATGGCGAGACCACCATCTTTTTCTTTCATTGTCAATGGCCAGCCCTTTTCTTTCGCCAGGTTCAGGGCCTTACTGAAATTGGCATCATATTGTAACTTATAACCTTCGCTGGCCCTTCTGAGTCCCTCTAAATCAGTACTGATTTGTGCTGAAACAGCGGCAATTGAGCATGATAATAAAACGACAAAAGAGAGTCTAAATAATCTCATAAAAGTTAATTTTTCCTTTTCAGGAATGCGGTTGTTGTTGAAAGTGCCTAAAATTACTAAATTAGATACTTCCAGCCCTTAAATTGCAGTATGAAACCGATACTTTTTATTTTTTTTATTGGGTTGTTTTTGTCCCTTTCTTGTGGCAACTCTCGCCACCTGAATGAACAAAAGATTCAACAAGGATTGGAGGGCACCGTTCAGATTGTAAAAGGTGACCGAATGCCATCTCCCGATATACCCCTTGCAGAACCTGCCGGATACCCCACCACAGTTTATATTCACCGCCTGACAGAAGTGTCTCAACTCAGGAAAATGAACAAAACCGGACTCTACGCCCAAATTCCGACAGAATTAGTGACTTCCATAACAACCGATTCCTCAGGCCATTTTGCTGTCGAACTGCCACCAGGTGAATATTCTGTTTTTGTAAAGTACGACAACGGATTCTATGCCAACTGGTTCAATGAAAAAAATCAGATCGGCCCTGCTGTGGTGCTGGAAAAAAAACTAACCAAGCTGAAATTACTCGTCAGTGCAGATGCCACTTTCTAGTCGGCAAAATCGTACCTTTGTGCCCCTTTAGAAGTTCATGCCGGCAGACCAGGAAGTGAGCAACATTAATCTGTTGCTGGAAAAATACCATCAATCCCCCCTAGTTTTTCAATTAGGGGACAGGCTCACGTATGCCGATCCGCAAAACATAGCCCTCCTCCAACTCCAGGGCAGTAGTCCGGAATTTTTGCTCGCAGCCCTGATGACTGCAGAAAAAACTGCGGGAATGAATCACCTGGTTGTTTTGAATGATGCGGAAGAAGCTGCCTATTTTCATAACACCCTCGAGAGCATCACTCAGGCACTCGATATTTTTTATTTTCCTTCCTCATTCAAACACCCCAAAAATTTTCGGCAGGTCAATAACTCACACGTGATGTTGAGAACGGAAGCGCTCACGAAAATGGCTTCCGGTGGCAATAAAAAAATTGTCATTACCTATCCGGAAGCATTGGTGGAAAAGGTTGTGGTTTCTGAACAACTGAACAGCAGGTTGATTGCGATCAAAACCAATGATACCATTCAGCCGGAGGAACTCATGGAACGCCTAGTCAGCTATGGATTTCATCGCAGCGACTTTGTTTATGAGCCGGGGCAGTTCGCCCTGCGCGGAGGTATTCTCGACATCTATTCCTTTGGCAACGAAAAGCCCTATCGCTTTGAACTTTTT
>DAIMYK010000028.1:0-11333 GCA_036734525.1 Sediminibacterium sp.
GTCCCTGGCATCATCAAGTTTATAGCCGGATTTGTTTAGCGCCCATATTGCCGAATGCAACAGCAAAAATGAGCAAAAGCATACAAATAATTGTTTCATGTGGTTGGGTTTTAATCTTTGGTAAATTGAGTAGATAATATGGTTACAGGTTGATGGCTGGTAGTCTTTTTTTCAATGAGTTGCCAGGTAGCACCCTCCGGACCCCGCACTACAAAGCTAAGTTCTCCAAATTCATTTTTACTTATTGTAGTCGGATGCAGTCCATGTCGCTCCACCAAATCAAATACCAGCTGCAATCGGGGAGTATAAAAAGTATGCATGGTGATTCCGGGTTCTCCCAATCGCTGTCGCGCAGAAGCATCGGGCTTGTCGCCTTTTACTGCCATGAAAAATTTCAGCTTACCACAAATATTATTCGGACTAACAAAGCCCTGATAATAGTGGGAATAGCCATCGGGCATCAAGAAGGTTGCCTTAGGACCTTTGTTGTTATCCCCATCTATCACCGGTGGCCGCTCCGCTTTCAACCCAAAGGCAGTTTGAAGGTACATGAGTTGTCGCATGCTGTCAACCCTGATGCAGAAATCATGATGGGTGAATTCACTGGTCTGCAAAGGAGTTGATGAGTCGATTGTTCCATAGCCGGGGATGGTATATCCATAACGTTGAAAAAAAACATGATTAAAAAATTCCCCATACACTGCATTTTCCCTCACCCCCACAGGGCGCTTGTAAAATCCGGTTTCTGTTCCGGAATTGATGCGCAATGGGTCATCGAAAACAGGAACAGTTGGCAGCCATTTTTCTTGCTTTGAACGTAGCAGCTGATAAATATCGGTGAGTCGAATGATATCTTTTGTCAACATTACACTCAGTCGCTGTCCCACCGTTTCCGGTACCGCATAGCCTACTCCCGGACCCAGCAAGCTTTCCCACTCAATGATGCGCAGCAACCCATGTGAATCTATTTTTCCATTCTGCAGCCGATATACTTTGGCAGCTACAGGTACCTGATAGAGGGCAGTGGCTTGTGCTGCAGTTAATCGGGCACTATCTACCACCCGAAAACCAAACTCACCAAAATATTGTATAGCAGTAGAAGCCTGTTTTGTTACCACTACCTCTTCATAAACCCCGCTGATTCCGGTAGCCGGAATGCTGTCCTTTTCTCTTCCGGTGAATAAAACTCCGATCAGTAAACTACTCAATAAAAATTTCTGCATCTTCATTCGTAAGTATTTTGCAATAATAATTTTCCATTGTTCCCTCCGGTAAACAACTGATTCAAAGCGAATGGGAACTGATCGATCCCCGGAATGATATGTTCGCGGTAAATAATTTTTCCCGCCTTTAGCCAACCAGACAAATCAGTCAATGCCTCTGCTGCTCTGTCAAAATAATCCAATACAATGATTCCCGATAAAGTACCCCGTGCAGTAACAATTTTCATGTAATTCGAAGGCCCCTGAATGGCAGGTTGATTGTATTGACTGATCGCTCCGCAAATAATGATGCGGCAACCTCTTGCAAGATTAGTAAGTGCTGCATCTAAAATATTCCCCCCTACATTGTCGAAAAAAACATCAATCCCATCAGGCAATTGCTCCTTCAAAGCAGCAGACATATCGGGTGTATGCTTATAATCAATTACTACATCCCACTTCAACTCGTCTTTCAGAAAAGAACATTTGTCCTCACCTCCGGCAATGCCTGCCACCCGACATCCCTTGATTCGTGCAATCTGACCCACGAGTGACCCTACCATGCCTGCAGCACCGCTGACCAAAACTGTTTCACCCGGTTTCGGATTCCCTTTATCGAGCAAACCGAAATAGGCCGTTAAGCCCGGCATACCCAGAATACCCAGGTACCAGCTAAGCGGAGCATTGGTTGTATCTACTGCACTCAAATGCTCCCCTTTAACTACTGCATATGTCTGAACCCCAAATATCCCCGTCACCATTTGTCCGGCCTTCCAGTTCGGATGTCGGGAGACGATCACTTCCCCTGCCGCAAATGCCCGCATAACAGCACCCAGTTCAACACCGGGCACATAAGTTGTACCGGCATTCATCCAGCCCCGCATAGCAGGATCCAGAGATATGTAGTGTATCCTTACTAACACCTCTCCCTCTCGCAGCTCCGCAATAGGAACTTCTTCTCTCCTGAAATTAGCCTCTGTAGCCGGTCCCTGAGGTCGGGAAGCGAGAACATAGCGGGTATTTAACATGCAGCAATGATTAGTTAATGAAGTTAACTATTTTTACCGTTGTATGTCCACCATTCAAAAAAATCATCTCCGCTTTGCCGGGGGGCAACTTTTTTACAGAAGTTGTGGCGAAGGCCCTTTATTGATGCTCTTGCATCCCTCCCCCCAACATTCAGGAAGGATGGAAGGATTGATCTCTTTGCTGTCAGAACGATTTCATGTAGTAGCTCCCGATACTCCCGGATATGGTTATTCAGATCCCTTAAGCCCGGCAGCAGAAAAAATAAGCGACTATTGCCCATTTATCGAAGCCATCAGAGAGGAATTAGGCAGCAATACATTCTATATATATGGAACTGCTACAGGTGCCCAGTTGGCAATTGCTTATGCACTGGCCTATCCTCAGAGGGTGGAACATTTGTTTCTGGACAATGCCGCGCATTTTGAGGAAGACATGAGAAAGCAAATATTACAGCACTATTTCATCTCGCTGCATCCGGAAAAAGATGGCACTGAACTGACCCGTCTGCGCGAGATGGTAGAAAAAAGCTGTTTGTATTTCCCTTGGTTCAGTACCGATGAAAAACATCGGTTTTCCGACAAACTTCCCCCCGCGGAAATAATAGAAAATATGATGGAGGATTATCTCATAGCGGGGCCTGATTATGCGAGGGCTTACCGTGCCGCTTTTCAACATGAAAAAGCTGAGTACGTTCAACAACTTACCATCCCTGCAACTGTGTTCAGATGGCTGGGAAGCCCCCTACTTCCTTATATCGATCAGTTAATTCAACATCCATTACCTGAACAGGTGCGCATAGTTACAACACCTGCAGAACAAAAAGCACGGTGGCAGGAAATGCAACAAACTATCTTTTCCGTTCTTAAGACTACTGAATAGGATCAGCTCACAAATGATCTCACAGATGATCGCCCAGCCATTTGCCAAAACTGATTGCCGGGGTTAACAGCATTCCACCACAAAATGCCTGTCCGCTGGTGGCTGCAGCCCCCAGAATTTCTCCTGCAGCATAGAGGTTGTCAATAGGTTGTCCTCCCTCTCTCATCACTTGCAATTGATCATTCACCTGTAATCCCCCGAAGCTTATCAGGGCATAGGCATATGCCAGTACAGCAAAATATGGCGGATGAGTCAATGGATGATCAAGGTAGGTCCTTCCCCACTGGGAATCAGATTGCAGAGCACATGACTCATTGAATTTATTAACCGTTGCCTCTACTGCTTCCGGTGGCAGGCCTGTTTTCACTGCCAGTTCTCGCAGAGAAGTAGCCTGCCAGACCGCCTGCTCCCGATAACTTTCTTCTACCAATTGATCAACTGTCCATTGAGGCACTAAGGATTCCCCATCATACAATGCACGCTGGTCGAATAAAATCCAGCATTTTTTCCCAGGCTGCGCCAGCATGGCACGTTCCCGCTCATCAACTGACCAATCATACTCATTCATGAAACGCTCTCCCCGAATGTTGACGTAAATTTCGCGTTGCTTTCTGTCCTTGCCATTGCTCATCCTGGCCCATGCTCCCCAGAAATTGACTCTGCCACTTCCGGGCTGAAGCTCTATGCCACCCAGGGTATACATTTGCTTTTCCGCGCCCTGAAATACAGCTCCTATATCAAGTGCAGCTTTGATTCCCTCACCTGTGGAAGCAGGATTGGCCGCGGACATCAACCTCGTAGTACCGGGAGTATGGTCCTCAAAAAAAGAGGGACTGGAAGCATAACCTCCGGTGGTAAGTAAATATCGATGGGCTTTAAAAGCAATTTCCTGACCATCCTGTTCACCAACTACCCCCGCCACTTAATTTTCATCAAGCCTGATCTGCTTTAGTTTACATCGATTGAACAAACGTATATTTCCTTTTTGTACCTGCTCATTCCATAATGGCAATAACAACCGTAAAATGGTTTGTCCGGCTTCCCGCATTCGCGGATGAACATCCTCTTTCCCAAAATAGGTTCGTGCCACTGAATAAGCTTCGTGCCCATAAATAACCGCAGGTGCCCTGTCATGAAAAGGATATCCTAATTCAGTGAGCCAGTCAATGGCAGAGGCAGCAAGATCGACTGCCTTTCGGGAAATGACTGGATCCATGGTATCCCGACATATTCGAACAATATCATTGTAATGATTGTCGGGTGTATCCTGAATACCGGCTTGCAACTGCTTTTGTGTTGCAGCTCCGCTTAAATGACCAGCAGTAAGTGATAAAGTACCACCCACACTGTCCGTTTTTTCCAGGACCGTAACTTTTTTACCCCTTTGAGCAGCCCTGATGGCCGAAGTCATACCGGCTGCGCCTGCTCCTATGATGAGAATATCATCCACAAATAGTAAATTAGAGGAATGAAAAACCGATTTAGTTAATGAAGTTAACTAATTTTAAACCAACTCATGTCAACGCATCTCAGTTCCTATAAAGCCCTTGCACTGCAGCTAACGACAGCTTCTGTGAATTCCTGTACTTCGGGTCGTGAATCCAGGAACCAAATGCTGGCGGCTGTCGGCCGGATACATGCACAAATCAAGGCATCAAAAGCATTCATTGGCAGTGACCTTCAGCTGGTAGTACTGCCTGAGTATTTTTTAACCGGCTTCCCCATGGGGGAAACAACAGCAGAATGGCAGGAAAAGGGATGCATCCATCCCAACGATGAAGTGTATGGCGCATTGAAACACCTGGCAGAGGACTGTAACATCTATTTAAGTGGCAATGTCTATGAACTGGATGATCACTTCCAACAACTCTTCTTCCAGACATCTTTCATCATTGGGCCATCGGGAACTTTATTGATCCGCTATCGTCGGCTGAATTCAATGTATGCTGCCACCCCCCATGATGTATTGGATGAATACATTGCTGTATATGGTGTTGATAGTTTGTTCCCTGTTGCCAATACCCCATTGGGAAATCTGGCCTGTCTCGCTTCAGAAGAAATTCTCTATCCTGAAATAGCACGATGCCTCGCAATGAAAGGAGCAGAGATATTTTTGCACCACACTTCAGAAGTAGGTGCCCTGTCTCCTACCCCCAAGAACATTGCCAAACGGGCACGTGCCATAGAAAACATGGCGTACGTTATCAGTGCGAACAGTGCGGGTATTACCGGATATTCAATTCCTGCGCAATCTACCGACGGACATTCTCAGATTGTACAATATGAAGGCATGGTGCTATGTGAAGCCGGATTTGGTGAGAGCATGGTTGCCAATGCTACAATTCACCTTGGGGCCCTGCGGGAACATCGCATGCGCCCGGGCATGAGCAATTATCTTTCACGTCAACGATTCGAGTTGTTTGCACCCATTTACGCACAATCGATTTATCCGGCAAATTCATTGCAGGGAAAAAATTCCTCCCGCAGCCACTACATACAGCAACAACAAAATGTGATTGCATCGCTGAAAGAGAAAAAGATCATCCAATAATTGAGCCATTGAACACCAGGAATCCAAGAACCGGACAAAAGGATTATTTTTTTTCCGCCATGCCGGCGGAAGAACTTGCTGCTCTCTGCTCGCAAGCAAGAGCTGGCCAACACAACTGGAATGAAAATGGATTAACTGCAAGAGCATCAGTAATACAAGAATGGAAATTGGTGCTTCAAGAGGAAAAGACGGCTTTACTGGAAGCACTTCAATTGGATACAGGAAGAAGTTGGGAAACCAAACTCGAAATTGATCTCTTGTTCAGCAGCATAGACCGCTGGTGCAAGCATGCAGAAGAGTTTTTTGAACCTATCCCAACTAAGAAAACCCAAATACCATTTATTCGACTTCAACAAGATTGGGTTCCTTATGGTTTGGTAGGTGTTATTTCTCCCTGGAACTTCCCTCTACTACTATCCTTGATCGATACCATTCCTGCTCTGCTAGCAGGTTGCTCAGTGATTGTTAAACCCAGTGAGGTTACTCCCCGGTTCATAGAAGTAATGAATAGAAGCATTGCAAAAGTTCCTGAACTGAAAAAAGTCCTTCGCTACATTGCAGGAGATGGAAGAACAGGAGCAGCGCTCGTTCAGGAAGCAGATCTCATTTGCTTTACCGGCAGTACTGCAACAGGACGGAAAGTATATGCAGCAGCAGCCGAGCGCATGATCCCCGTATTCCTGGAGTTGGGAGGGAAAGATCCTGCGATTGTATTGTCTTCTGCCAATCTGGACGTTGCGGCAGCATCTATCTGCTGGGGGGGCACAGCCAATGCAGGTCAAAGCTGCTTGAGCATTGAAAGAATTTATGTAGATGAATCGGTTGCACCGGAGTTCCTAACCAAATTAACCCAAAGAGCATCGCAACTCATGCTGAATGACCGGGATATTGAAGAAGGTGAGATAGGCCCGATTATTTTCGAAAAACAAGTTCACATCATTGATGAACACCTGAAGGATGCAATCGAAAAAGGTGCGAAAATTCTCACAGGAAGCCGGTCCTGCGAACTCGTTAATGGAGGATACTATTGTCGCCCAACAGTGCTTGTCAACGTAGATCATACGATGAAAATCATGCAGGAAGAAACATTCGGACCCATTTTACCTGTTATGACCTTCAGCAACAAAGATGAAGCCATACGTTTGGCCAATGATAGCGTTTATGGTCTTAGTGGTGCAGTATTTGCAGGAACTACTGAGGAAGCAATAGAAGTGGGCAGAAAAATAACAGGTGGTGCTATCAGTATCAACGATGCTGCACTGACTGCCATCATGCATGAAGGAGAAAAAACATCTTTTAAGTTAAGTGGCATTGGTGGTACGCGCATGGGAGCAGCAGCCCTGAAGAGATTTTTAAGACAAAAAGTATTCATCATCAAAGAGAACAATGAACCATCCCCATGGACCATTCAACTCCAGAGAAAAGCTTAACAAAATGAAAATCTTGGTCTGTTTAGCAACAACAATCATGTTAGTACTGAACTTATCTGCCCAGAAACCACTTTCCGGAAATAAACTCTTGAAGAAATTTCAGGAATACATAACAGGAGATTTTGACAACTCAAGACAATTAGTGGAGGAAATGAAAGCCGGAAAAATCATTCATCCCATGGCAGTACATGTGAACAGGGTCGCAGATGAAAAAATATTGAATAAGCCACTGGACTTAAATGGATTTTTTATTCTGGAAGAAAGCTATTATCTCAACGAAGGAAAAGTAATGGAAAGCAAACCTTTTCTCTTTCTTTTTTGACTTCGACCTGCCGGCTTCATACTCCTGACTACCTTTCAGTTAACCAATTATAAAATAGAGGAATTGCGTAATGACAATGTAAGTCTTCGGTTTGATTACCTGACACTCACACCTTCTCCAACATTCCAGGGGGCAGACTATACCTGGGATCCTGTAAAGAAAACCTTTTCAACAGTCTCTGTGAATGAACTGGGAAATGGCATGAAATTCACCTTAAGTGAAACGTTTACAGCAAATAAATTACAAGTGATGGAGTTACTGGAGAAGAATGGCCAACGGCTCACTCCCTATGACACACCCATCATATATGAAAGAAGATAATTCATATTCTTCCTTCACGCATGCATCAATTGAAGACAAACATCAACAAATCGAATAAACTGTCTTTTCTCTTCAAGAGTAAACTGAGACAACATCTTATTGTTGTAAGTATATCGAAGTTTTTCTAATTTCTCTACCAGCAATATACCCTGAGGGGTGAGTGAAAGCCTTTTTCGCCTTTTATCTTCCTTATCGCTTATTTGTACCACTAATTTTTTTCTGATAAGCACATTCAACATATTTGTGATGTTGGCCCGGCTTACATTCATTGCCTCTGCGAGTTCCTTCGCCATAAGAGGTTTATTGTGCGGATGCAGTTTGAAGTAAAGAATATTGGGGTCCTTTGCCAGCAGCAGAAGGATAAACCATTGTTGTGTAGTTATACCAAATTGCTGGGTGATCAGATCACCATTCTTTTTCCATGTCTCCGACAACTTAATTGAATGAAATATAACGGAGGCGTTGATGTTTTTTTTAAGCATGCTGGCAATTCTTTAGAGGGCTATGGCTCCTTTTTGAGCTCGCCGATTGATATAATAAGTCGCCAACAAGGAGAAAACTGTAAGCACTATCATAATTAGAAATGCTTTTTCATAGTTCCCATTCATCTTTCGCATCGAACCCAACATAGCCACACCGATTGATGCACATAATGTGTCGATAAAAGACAAAAGTCCTAATATGGTACCGTAGGCAGCACCGCCGAAAAGATCAATGATGTATAATTGGATCATAGTGAAGGTGCCGCTATAGCCTAACCCGAAAATAATCGCACAGGGTATGACCCATTTGGAATCTTGTAAACTCCAGTAAAGCAATAAACATCCCAGCAACATATTGAAAACACTCAGCAACATAATTTTCTTTACGCTGTACTTGTCTCCAAGATAACCGAATAACAACTTTCCCAACAGACCAAAAAGAAAGAAGATACCCTGCAATCTTCCACTTTCTGCCACATCTAAATGCAGGTCAGCCTGATAATTGCGCTGGTTTTGAATAAATCCGCCGATACAAAACCAAAGTGCGGCTGTGATCAGAGCAACCAGGTAAAAATCCAATGATAATACCGCCTTCTTTAATAACGCCCTGCTTGCAGCCTTATCAACTACAGGCTGTCTTCCAATTGTACCCGGTATGCCATCAGCAGAACTATTGATAATAGATGGATGACTGTAAATCAATAAAGCCGGTAATACAATCAGGCAACTGCACAAGAGAAATTGATTTTGCACAGCAGCATGCCAACCCAGCGTCTTGATCCATTTCCCAACAATTGGAGCAAAAATTGCAGGGCCCACGCTACTTGCCATTAGTAAAATTCCGGTAGCGATGCCTTTGTATTTAACAAACCAGTTATTGATCACATACATACTTGTGAGCAAACCGACCAGACAGAGAAAAAGAGGATATACGATAACAAATAACTGAATCATTTTGAAACTGGTTGCAGTAGACAAATAGTATAATCCCGCAGATACACCAAAAGCTCCTACTAATATTATTTTTTTGGTAGAAAATTTTTCCAGCAGGTTGCCCACGAATGGCAACGGCAAAGCCAATACCAGGTAGAGCGTAGCCGCCAATCCGGTTGCCTTACCAATATCTACATTGAATTCTCTGGCAAACTCGGGCAAATAGAGATTAAAAGTATTTAACACAATACCATTGCTTGCCATATACATTAGGAAAAGACAAGCAAGCACTACCCAGCAATAATATTTTCTCATACGGATTCTATTAATCGTTCATCAATATAAATAAATCAGGTTACTTTATTACTTATCCCATAATACCCCGCACAGCCCCGCCATCTACTGAAATGGTTTGCCCAGTGATGAACCTGCTGGAAGGGCTCAGGAGCCAGGCAGCCAGCGATGCAAAATCAGCCGCTTCACCCAAAAACCCGACCGGAATTTGTTGAATGGCTGCAGCTTTCACTTGTTCGAATGGCAAACCGGTCTGCTCACTTTTCTTTTTATATATTCTGTCAATAGCCGGTGTATTGTGAGATCCGGGAGCCATTACATTCAACGTCACCCCGCTGGATGCTATTTCCTGAGATAAGGTCTTGACCATTCCAACCACTGCTGCCCGCAGGGAATTACTTACAAACAGATTTTCCAAAGGTTGTTTTACAGTTGCACTCTCAACAAAAAGAATTCTTACATACTTATTGTTCACCATACCCGGAACATATTGCTGTGCCAGTAATACTTTCCATCTTAAAAGAAGATGATAGGCATCATCCCAATCGGTAGCAGTGGTTTCCATAACGGTCTTTGCGGGTGGTCCGCCTGCATTGATAACAAGCCCATGTACGACTTTATCCCTGGTAATTTCCATTAATTGCTCACGACATTCATCGGAAGTAATATTTGCGCACAAAGTGATTACCCGATCAGGGGCAGTTTTTTGCAGTGCTTCTAATTTTTCCTTTCCCCTCGCTATAGCAATGATGTGAGCTCCTTCCAGCAGTAACTGTTCAGTTATTGCTTTTCCAAAGCCAGACGTAGCACCGCCAACAATAAACAATTGATCCTTTAAATGTAAGTCCATAAAATAATGTACAAATTAATAGGGTCTGTGTAAGTACTGGCCTTGCGGCTCTCCCAAAACCTTTCCCTGTTCAAAAATGAGTTGCCCCCTCAAAAAAGTAGCAGTAACCTTT
The DNA here is from genome assembly GCA_036734525.1 of Sediminibacterium sp. Classification (GTDB taxonomy): domain Bacteria; phylum Bacteroidota; class Bacteroidia; order Chitinophagales; family Chitinophagaceae; genus Sediminibacterium. The sequence continues at coordinate 10,406 of DAIMYK010000028.1, forward strand.
CCCTGGAATTTATGTCCTTCAAAAACAGAGTAGCCCTGTGTACTTTCAGAGTCACTTGAATCAACCGTGAAGGATTCTGAAGGATCTAATAATTCCACATCACCGTCATATCCTGCTGATAATTGTCCTTTAGAGCGCAATCCAAAACGTCGGGCGGGATTGGTCGATAATAATTCGGCCATTCTGTTTACAGACAATCCTCTGCGCATTCCTTCCGTATACAATCCACTTAATAACAACTCAGTTCCGCCGAATACACATATTGCCAACCAGACATTTTGCATGTCCGCCAGATCTGTTTTCATTTCCGCCTTACAGCAGGCATGGTCGCTGCAAACCCAATCAATGTTTCCCGCCAGGAGATGCTCCCATAAATATTCAACATCTTCTCTGCTGCGAATGGGAGGATTAACCTTTGCGTGTACGCCACATTCACAATCATAATCCAGCATCAGATGTGCCAGCGTCACCTCGCGCTTGAAATTGATGTGTGGAAATACTTGTTGCATCATCATGGCTGCATCTACAGCTTTGGCAGAAGTCAGGTGCAAAAGATTGATATTCTTACAGGCCGTTTCATTGGCGAGATAAGAGGCAATGAAGATTGCCAGTCCTTCACTGTGCGGAGGTCTTGCAGCTGAATAGGCCCTGAGTCCGGTCAACTTTCCTTCCTCCTGAACAATTCGGGTATAGGCGCGCATGATCTCTGCAGTTTCACAATGCAAGCCCAGACTTATTCCATCAGCCTTCTCGGGATATTTCTCCATTATTTTGGTAACGCCACGCATGATGAATTCAAAGTGAGCATAATCATAAAATTCCCCTTCGGGAGTCATCAAAAAATCTTTTTGCGCAGCATTGTTTCCATGGAGGCCATAATTTCCATAGAACATAAAGATCTTAAAGCTAGTGACACCCCACTTATCGA